>CANSGE010000198.1 GCA_947646295.1 uncultured Bacteroidales bacterium | reverse complement strand
ATTCATCATACAGGATGAAAGCTGGATCGGCCCCGAAGTGAACGATCCCGAGCTCCTCACATTCTCGGCCGAACACGTAGAAGTATACGTTACGAAGAAAAACAGCGTCAACGGCATGACCGTCGACCAGCTCCGAGCCCAGCCTTATATGTACGGTGTAATGATACAGAGCATTACCCGAGGCGGTGTGGCTATCCCGGTATTCGCCCAGACGAAGCTCCAGACCGGTGATACGATTAAAATTGTAGGCTTGCCCCAGGAGGTCAATCTGGCTGCCCCGAAACTCGGCTCAGTACATCGCGAAACAGAAAAGACTGACATGGTCTTTGTAGGTCTCGCAATCGTGATTGGTGCTCTCGTAGGTGCCGTGACGTTCAATTTCGGAGATGTGCCCGTAAGTCTGTCGACATCCGGTGGCGCACTCATCGCGGGTCTCTTCTTCGGATGGTGGCGCACACGACGCCCATCTGTAGGCTACATCCCTAAACCTGCACTTTGGCTCATGAACAACCTCGGCCTTAATATGTTTATCGCCGTGATAGGCATCCAGTGCGGCCCGACATTCGTCTCCGGTATCAAGGAAGTGGGCATCATGCTCTTTGTCATGGGTATCATCGCCACTACCGTCCCTCTGTTGATCGGTATATTCCTTGGCGACAAAGTGTTCAAATTCCATCCGGCTATCAATCTCGGCTGTAATGCCGGCTCACGTACCACCACAGCGTCTCTGGGCGCTATCCAGGACTCCCTCCAAAGTTCGCTGCCTGCCATGGGCTATACTGTGACTTATGCCATCGGCAATACGGTACTTATCCTGATGGGTGTCGCTATGGTACTGCTATTCACTTGATTTTTCCTTTATAATCTCTTAACTTAATCTGAAACTAACATTCTCCCCCCAAAAACTGACATGGATACAACTAACAACACAAATCCCGAAAGCCGCTCTTATGAGAAAGAGCTCGAACGCATGAGCCCGTTTGAAATAAAAGGCACGCTCATCAGTATGGCCGAGCAAAACGCCCGACGCTCAACTGCTACATTTCTCAATGCCGGTCGTGGCAACCCCAACTGGCTGTTGGCCTACCCCCGCGACGCATTCTTCCTGCTCGGACAGTTTGCCATGCAGGAAAGCCGCCGCAAGGTCTACGACGAAGCGATCGGTATCGTAGCATCTCCTTCCCAAGATGGTGTCGGGGCTCGTTTTACCAAATTTCTCGATGACCACAAGGGCGAGCTTGGCGAACATTGCCTCCGCCATATTTTCACATACATGACCCAAAGCTGCAAAGCTGATCCCGACGAACTTGCGTTTGAATGGGTCGACGGCATACTTGGCGATCACTATCCCACCCCTCCGCGTATCTTGAAATACACTGAGATGATCACCCGCGACTATCTCAAATGGGCAATGGGAGGTGAAAACGATACGACATCTCAGTTTGATCTTTTCGCAACTGAAGGCAGCACGGCCGGCATGTGCTATATCTTTGACTCGCTGCAGGCCAATTTCCTGCTCAACAAGGGCGACAAGATGGCTCTGATGACGCCTTGCTTCACCCCTTACATTGAAATTCCGGAGCTTCGCCGCTTCGACTTCGATGTCATAAATGTCAGCGCGAACGCCGTAGAGAAAGACGGCTATCACGATTGGCAATATCCGCCTGAAGAAATCGATAAATTGCGTGACCCGTCGGTCAAGGCAGTATGTATCACCAACCCGAGTAATCCGCCAAGCTATCAGATATCGCAATCGGTGCTCGACCAGATCGTCGACGTTGTCAAAAAAGACAACCCCAACCTAATGATCATCACCGACGACGTATACGGGACATTCATCAAGGGATTCAAGTCGCTCATGTATGTATTGCCCTACAATACCGCTTGCCTCTACTCATTCTCGAAGTATTTCGGTGCTACCGGCTGGCGCGTGGCCGCAATGGCCATCAAAGAAGGCGCCAATGTATTCGACGATCGCCTCGCCGCACTGCCCGAAGAGCAGAAACAGGTGCTCAACAAGCGCTATGAGTCACTTGCGCTCGATCCGTCGAAAGTACGGTTCATCGACCGCGTGGTAGCCGACAGCCGTCTTGTGGCTCTCAACCATACCGCAGGTCTGTCCACTCCACAGCAAATCCAGATGTCACTCTTTGCAGGTTTCGCTCTCCTGCACCGCGAAGAGTTGCAGCCTAAGCTTATCGGCATGATCCAGACGCGTCTAAATAATCTCTGGAGTACTACCGGATTTAAACTGCTACCCGACCCCAACCGCGCGGGCTACTACAGCGAAATCGACCTGATGGTATGGGCAAAAAAATTCTATGGAGATGATTTCGTGAAGTATCTCAACGACAACTATGAGCCTCTTGATTTCGTGATCCGGCTTGCCGACCAGACAGCCGTAGTGCTGCTCAACGGCGATGGCTTCGACGGCCCTAAGTGGAGCGTGCGCGCCTCTTTGGCCAATCTCGATGCCGACGCTTACCTCAAGATCGGCACCGCTATCCGCAAGATACTTGATGAATATCACACAAAGTATCTACAGTCCAAGAAATAAAGTCATCAATACACACTCAAGGCGCCCGGCTACGTTTGCAACCGGGCGCCTTCATTATGTTTTAAAGCCTCTATTTTTTACGAGAGAATAGGCGGTGGAGAGTGATGTGCCAGTCGCGCAGCATCAGAGACAGTGGCGTGATGAGCGGCAGGAAGCGCTGCTTACGCGATGTTACGAAAATACGCAACTCACCCGGATGACATTTTATATGCAGCTCGGCAGGCAGGTCTATGGGGTCACCATCAATATGAGCCGTCGTAGCCTCCGGCCTGCGTATTGTCAACTCAGATGTACGGAAAGTCTCTATATTGCCATGATTGCCGATGGTGCCGGTGATCATCTCCAGCCCCGACAGCGCATGTGACAGAAGCGTGCCGTTGTGCACAACTGTGACATCCAGCACACCGTCGCGTATCGAAGCCGATGGTGCCACAAAAGCATTATTGCCGTATTGCGACGCATTACATACCACCACGAGGAATGCCCTGTCGGTAATCACTGTATCATCCGCTATGATTTCGTACATCTGAGGATTGTATTTCACAAATTCATCCATGGCACTGGTGATATAGGTAGCCAGGCCTCGGGTGTGTTTTTCAGCAAAGCGTTTGCTCACCGCCGCATCAAATCCCACGCCGAAGGTGCAGAAAAATGGATGACCGTTCACCTCGCCATAGTCGCAGGGCTGGACGTTGTCTTCGGCTATCACCTTGAGCGAGCGCGATATATCGATAGGGATACCGATATGTCGGGCAAGTCCGTTGCCTGATCCGGCGGGTAAGATTCCCAACGCTGTGCGGGAGCCTATCAATCCCGATGCCACCTCGTTGACTGTACCGTCGCCTCCGCATGCCAGCACCCCGTAGGCACCCTGCGAGGCTGCCTCGGCCGCTATACGTGTGGCGTCACCCGGACCGGTAGTGTATCGTACATCCACGCTATATCCCATATCTGACAATTTGGGCAACAGCCAGCCTTCCAACCCTCTTTTGGAGAGCGTCCCGGCTATAGGATTGATTATTAAAACCAGCTTTCGTGATTGCATATCGTTGCAAAGTTACATAAAATGTCACAATTTATTATAAGCGATTTTAAAAAAACATAGGTTTATCCGAACTTATTAGACCCGAAATTTGTATCTTTGTTATCGAATTATTCAACATAAAACCAAAAGAAATCATGAAAGTATTGAAACTTAGCTGTATCGCGCTCATCTGCGGTACGATGCTTGTGGCCGAGACCGGCTGCTCTTCAAT
>CANSGE010000197.1 GCA_947646295.1 uncultured Bacteroidales bacterium | reverse complement strand
TGCGAGAAGAACAGCTCCTGATATGGAAAGAGATTCAGCTCGTTTTTGAACAGACGGTAATCAAGTCCTCGCATGTCTTCGGGACACTTCGACACCACTACAAAATCTGCACGGTTGATGCCACGCACCGGTTCACGAAGCCGTCCGTAAGGTAGCATTTTATCTTTGTAAAGAGGACGGTTGAACTCAGTGATTACGATTGACACCGCCGGCTTGACGTGCCGATGCTGGAATGCGTCATCAAGAACGATGAGATTGATGTCAGGGTCGATGCGCATCAATTCTTCAATACCATGCACACGATCCTCACATACTGCCACGGTGACCTTCTGGCGGAATTTATGATACACCTGATAAGCCTCGTCGCCTATATCTGTGGGTTTGGAATACGGCGTGGCGAGCACAAATCCCTTGGTCGAGCGTTTATATCCCCGGCTCAGGACTGCCATGTGATAGCTTTGGCGAAGATTCTCTACAATGAATTCCGTATGCGGCGTCTTACCCGTTCCGCCCACCGCAAGATTGCCCACCACTACCACGGGCACATCAAATTCATGCTGCGGCAGGATACGCCAGTCGAACAGTTTATTGCGCACGATGGTGATAAGCCCGTATACTTTCGAACACGGGAGAAGGACAAGCTTCGAGAACACCGTACGCAGATTCACCTTTGCTATATATATTTAATGTGTAGTCTTGTCAGAACTGTATTTCGAGTGGTTCCATACGCGCTTGCACTCGGGCCGCGTCACGCAGATATTGCATCACCTTCATCGCCTGCATTGTCTCTTCCGAGATCGTGAGGCCATTGATGGATACTGATGTGCTCCGTGCTTTGCTCAGCAATTCAGCGAGCACGTTACCATCGACATCCGGATAATACACTACCTTGTCGGCAGCCACACCGGCCTCCGAGGCGATATCGAGAATCGCGGCACGCAACCCTCCGATTTCATCTACCAGGCCAAGCCCGAGCGCTGCTCCGCCGGTCCATACGCGACCCTCGGCGATGAGTTTCACGCTATCCTGCTCCATGTGACGTCCGGCGGCCACTCGTCCTGTGAACACCTCATAGATATCCTCAACACTACGCTGCATGGCAGCACGCTGCGTGGGAGTGAGCTCGCCGAAAGGCGCTGTCATCATACCTGCCGGGTTGGTGGCTACTGTCTGGAAGTTGACGCCCAGCTTACCGGAAACGAGGCCTGAAACATCAGGTATCATACCGAATACACCGATTGAGCCGGTGAGTGTCGTACGGTCGGCATAGATTTTATCTGCCCCACATGAAATATAGTATCCGCCCGACGCGGCATAGTCGCCCATCGAGACATAGAATTTCTTATTCTTCGATTTGAAATATTCGAGAGCTTCCCATATCTGATCAGAAGCATATGCACTGCCACCGCCGGAATTGACACGGAGCACCAGCGCCGAAACTTTGTCATCATCGGCAAGTGCGATGATGTCGTCCACAACCTTCGGACCTACTATTCCGCCATCGCCGGCATCCACGATATCACCACAGGCAAAATATACAGCGATATGTTTCGAACCCGAGTGATCACGATTGCCGGCAGCTGCGATATAATCTGTAGGAGTGACCAGGCGCAGTGCATCCTCCTCGTCAAGTCCGCAGAGCTTGCGCACCACATCCTCAGCCTTACGGCGGTACATCAGCGAAGTCACAGCCGAGGCCGAATTGATTTCCTGCGCAGGCCATGTGGATATCATCGAATCAGCCCACATATTTATCTGAGCCACTGATACGGCGCGATTGTCAGAAATCACCGAAGTGGCGTAGTCCCATATCGAATCAAGCATCACACGTGTCTGATATTCCGATGCCGGACTCATCTCAGTAGTCATATAGGGTTCGACGGCACTTTTATATGTACCGACACGCAGAATCTGCATCTTAATCCCGAGCTTTTCCATCAAACCGGTGAAAAATGGTGTCTGACTTGCCATACCATGTATGTCCACAGCCCCCATCGGGTTCAAAATAACACTGTCGGCCACTGATGCCAGCAGATAATCTCCCTGGGTATATGTATCACCGTATGCCACTATCCATTTGCCGCTTTTCTTGAAGTCTTTCAAGGCCGAGACAATTTCCTCATGGCCGGCGATACCGCCGCCGAGACCTGCGCCTGTAGAATTTATATATATGCCTTCGATTTTTGCATCATTGGCTGCGAGGCGCACCGCGTCAAGAATATCGACGAGCGCATCACCTCCGGTCTCAGTCTCACGCAGCATCTGCAACAAGCCTGCGGGCTGGTAACGCTCCGGCAAGGATCCTTTGAGATTGAGATAAAGCGCTGATTTTTTCTCTATATTTGTTTTATCTACACTCTCGCTTCCGACCAACGCACCGATCAGAGCGAAACAGCTGAAAATTGCAATCGTCACAGCGATCCACACGCCGGCGACCGCTCCAAGCATTGAGATGAGAAATTTCTTGAGCATCTATTATGTATATTAGAGATTGCAAAGATAAGAAATTTAAGTTAAACAATCACTACAAATATATTTTTTTGCTCCATTCAATTATTTTTTTGGATACCGACATTTTATTGACCATTTATAACGTGTTGTGTGGAAAAAGTTTTGCCGATTACGGTCATTTTTTCTAAATTTGCAAAAAATTTTCTTAGCGCCATACTTTATGGCTATTTTTTCGAAAAGTTTAGCGATAAATGAAAATAAAGATTAACAAGGGGCTTGATCTCAAACTCAAAGGTGACCTAAGCAATTTCACTCCCGAAACGACTATCGTGCCCGATACTTGCGCTATGACGCCCGATGACTTCCCGGGATTCGTCCCGAAGCCGGCCGTCAAGGAAGGCGAGCATGTGGCCGTAGGCGCCCCCCTGCTCTTCGACAAGAATCATCCCGACATCAAACTTACCGCTCCCTGCGCCGGAGTGGTAAGCAAAATCGCCCGAGGCGAACGACGCAAAATCCTATATGTGGAAATCACCCGTGACGGTGTAGACGACTACAAGGACTTTGACACTTCCCGTCCCCTCATAAGCCTGCTTGCCGAATCCGGTTTGTTTGCCAATTTCCGCCGTCGCCCTTACGACGTCATACCTGATCCGGATGTCCGTCCCCGCGACATATTCGTCACCGCAATCGACAGCGCACCTCTGGCGATGCCGTTGCAGGCCATGCTCGGCACTGACGCTCCGCAGGCTCTCAAGACTGCTGCTGAAGCGCTCACGACACTCACTGACGGAAAGATTTACATATCTCACAATTCCACATGGACACTCGGTCCTATTCCAGGCTGCGAGATGGTGGAAGTAGCCGGTAAGCATCCGTCAGGCAATCCGGGCGTGCAGATCGCACATATCGCCCCTATTAATAAAGGTGACAACGTCTGGACGCTCGACATCATCGCGATGTACAAGATCGGACGCCTGCTCACTACCGGACAATTTGACCCGGAAGAAATAGTGGCAGTCACCGGTCCGGAGGTCGAACGTCCTTATGTCGTAAAAACCATAGCGGGCGCCGCCGTAGCATCCTTACTTGCCGGCCGACTTGCCAAAGCTGACCATCACATACGCGTAATCAGCGGCAACGTACTCACCGGGGTAGCCGTCGATCCATCCGTCGGATTGCTGCATTTCCCCTTCCTTCATATCTCTGTCATAGCCGAAGGCGATGACAAAGCTGAATTCATGGGCTGGGCCTCCATATCGCCCGACAAAATGAGCGCAAGCCGCTCACTGCCATTGCATCTGCTGCACAAAAGCTTCGCTCCTGACGCCCGTATCCTCGGTGGCCGCCGCGCCATGATCATGAGCGGCGAATATGACAAGGTACTCCCCATGGATATCCTGGCCGAATATCTCATCAAAGCTATCATCAGCCG
>CANSGE010000196.1 GCA_947646295.1 uncultured Bacteroidales bacterium | reverse complement strand
TTGCTTTACTTCGGGCGCTCCTGAATGAGCGTCCGGAGTATTCGCATATAGCGATTCCTCCCACGGTGCAAGGCAAGCGCGATTTGCTGCGCGCGCTCATGAACGTGCGCATGCCGTATCCGGTGGAAGCTGATGTGCTGCGCCTCCAGGATGAAGAGCTCGGATGCCAACGCGATGAAAAAGGCGTCGTACGGCTCGACTCGATACCTCCGTCACCGCTCGATGCGCGCCTGCGCCTGTGGCAGGGCGACATCACGCGGCTGGCTGTCGACGCCATCGTCAACGCGGCCAACTCGCAGATGCTCGGATGCTTCGTGCCGTTGCACAAGTGTATCGACAACGCCATTCACTCGGCAGCCGGTATGGAATTGCGCGAAGAATGTGACCATCTCATGCGTGAGCAGGGACACGAGGAGCCTACCGGGCAGGCAAAAATCACTCATGGCTATAATTTGCCGGCCAAGTGGGTGATCCATACTGTCGGGCCAATCGTATACGGCCCCAAGCCTACGGATGATGACTGCCGCCTGCTGGCCGACTGCTATCGAAATTGTCTGGCATTGGCCGACGACAAAAAGCTCACCTCGATAGCCTTTTGCTGTATTTCCACCGGCGAATTCCATTTCCCGCAGCAGCAGGCCGCTGAAATAGCTGTCGCCACGGTGAGTGATTACTTCGCCGCTCGCCCTGAGTCGACTGTGTCGGCTGTAGTATTCAACGTATTCAAGGATGAAGATCTGAATATTTATAAAAAGTTGCTCGGATATGACTGATTTCAAAGATAGAATATCACTCGCACGCCGGCGCATAGCCGAGGCCGACGCTCTGGTGATCGGCGCAGGTGCAGGTCTGTCGGCGGCTGCCGGACTCGACTATTCCGGCCCGGCATTTAAGAAAGAGTTTGCCGATTATATCGCCCGTTATGGCTTCCCCGACCTCTATTCATCAAGTTTCTATGATTTCCCGACGGAGGAACAACGCTGGGCGCGCTGGGCACGGCACATCGATTATATACGCTTCCGGCCCGAGGCGATGCCCCTTTACAAGGACTTGTATGATCTGGCCAAGGACAAAAACTACTTTGTCATCACCACGAATGTCGATGCACAGTTCCGCAAAGCCGGTTTCGACCCCGATCGTATCTTCGAGGTGCAGGGCGACTATGGCCTGATGCAATGTGCCACAGGCTGTCACCCCAAACTGTATTCCGATAAGGAGGTCGTCGAGGATATACTCGCACACTCGCACGACATGACGGTCGACAAAAAGTACGTGCCTGTCTGTCCCGTATGCGGCGGAAATATGGATGTGCACGTCCGCAAAAATCAATATTTCGTGCAAGATGAGGCATGGCAGCAGGCAGCCGACCGCTATGAGCGGTTCATGACCGACTATGCCGACCGCCGCAAGGTGGTATTGCTCGAATTGGGTATAGGGTACAATACCCCGGCTATCATCCGCTTCCCTTTCGAACGCATCACATATCAGAATCCCGAGGCAACTCTCGTGCGCCTCAATGCCGAGTATCCGGAGGGACCGGCAGAAACAGCTTCCCGCACTATCGCATTTACTGAAAATATGAGTGAAGTCATCACAAAACTCGACGAAAAATGAAACATAAAATTCTCACAACAGCAATACTCACCGGCGCGGCAGCCATGACGGCCGCAGCCGCTACAGATGCTCTGCGCTTTGATCCGGAGGCCTTCACCCGGCAAAGTATCACTATGCCCGACGGTACCCAAGTGGGGTATAAGGCATACGAGGGCATTTTCTATGTAACGAATGTTGAAGATTCGACCTATCAGACACTGAATATCTACGTGCCGGAGCATCTCGCCGAGACAGGACGTGTGCCTATCCTGCTCCGCACATATGTGGGCGGCTATGCAGCTTCGACTGCCAAATCGCCATCGCCTGCCGATGCTTCGGGGCGTGCCCTTCAGGAGGGATATGTGGTATGTATCCCTGGCTCGCGTGGCAATAATTCCACGGTGGAGGCCGATGGTAAGACAATCTATACCGGTATTGCCCCCAACGGCTTGCTTGACCTCAAGGCTGCCGTACGCTACCTGCGCTATAATGACGCCCTGATTCCGGGTGACTCGGAATTGATATTTACGGATGGCACAAGTGCGGGCGGCGCAATGTCGTCGCTGCTGGGTGCTACGGGCAATGCCGGAGACTATGCCGAAGACCTGCGCAAAATGGGTGCGGCTGATGCCCGCGACGACGTCTTCGCTGCTATATGCTATTGCCCTATAACGGATCTTAACCACGCCGATATGGAGTACGAATGGCTCTATGGATGTACAAATCGCGGCGTGCGCGCTCTGTCGGCCGATCAGATAGTGATTTCCGACGAACTTGCAGCCGAATGTCCTGAATATATCAATTCGCTCGGCCTTACCGAGACCGATGGCACCCCGCTCACGGCTGCCAATTATAAAGACTATATCAAAAAGTTTTTGATCGCGTCGGCTCACCGTGCTTTGCAGGAAGGATGTGAGATTCCTGATTCGATAGGGTTCACATTTTATCAGGATAAAAGCGGTCCGATGGGAGGAGGTCCGGGCATGGGGCCCCGCGCCGGTCAGCGCCCTCCGATGGGAGATGGACGCGAAGCACCGTCGTTCGGCCCGGGCAATATGCCGCGTTTCAATAAAACATCAGATTTCGTAACAGGTCTTGACCTCGACAAATATCTCAGCTACGTGGCATCAGTCACTCCGCTCAAGACTCCCCCGGCCTTTGACCAGATGGGTGTGCTCATCGACACTCCCTCGCCTGAGAACAAAGAGTTTGCCGACCGTGAGGGAAATCCGGCCAATTTCACTGATTTCAGTCTCCGCCACCGTCTCGGCGATCCCAAGGCATCGCTCGACAAGGATATGGTGCGCCGCGTGGAGATAATGAATCCCATGAACTTCATCGGCACCGGCCGGGCAACTACGGCCCCGCACTGGTATATCCGTCATGGAGCCAAGGACCGTGATACTTCATTCCTCGTGCCCATCAACCTTGCCACCAAATTGCAGAACGCAGGCTACGACGTGGATTTCTTCCTGCCGTGGAACCGCCCCCATTCGGGAGATTACAATCTCGATGATCTGTTTACATGGATCGCGTCGACGCTCAAAACTGCAAATTGACGCCTGCCATGAAAGTGGCTTTGGGCATCGGATAGCCCTTGTTGATCTCGTAGCGTTGGGCCAGCAGATTGTCGCCATTGACCCAGAATCCAACATGAGAGTTGAGACGATATTTCACCGTGGCATTGAGCAAAGTGAAGTTTTCGCTGCTCTCATCGGCGCCGATGGCCGTGTAAAGACCGGCGATCTGCTGCAGTCCGGCTGCTATGAGCCACTTGCCTCGGTGGTAGGTGGCACCTAAATATCCCTTGTAGCGTGGAGCCGCTATGATGGGATGCACCATGCGCAGCCAGCTATGGTTGGTCGAGAGGGCAAGATGCTCATTGACGGTGTATGCAGCGTCGGCTTCGATGCCCCAATTCTCGATTTTCCCGGTATTGACGTTTTTGCGGTTGACGGTCTGGATGATATTGTCACCGTCGATGTAGAAAACGTTCACGCCATAATTGAAAGCTGCTCCGGCGAGACTCTGGCGCCACGAAAGCTCGTAATTGATAAGGCGTTCGGGCAGCAATTCCTCGTTGGACGGAGGATAGAGGTACATCTCGCGCATAGTGGGATTGCGGAATCCCTTTCCTACCATGGCCTTGAGCTGAGATTCAGCTGTAGGGCGCCATACCACACCTCCCTGCGGAATCCATTCGGTGCCCGCCACGGAGTGATGATCGAGTCGCAGACCGGCGTCAACTGACCAGCGGCTGCCAAGTTCTTGATGAAAATTGACGTAACCGGCAATTTCATTCATGTGCTTG
>CANSGE010000195.1 GCA_947646295.1 uncultured Bacteroidales bacterium | reverse complement strand
AACGCGCTATCAAGAAGGCTACCGATAAAGACGCCGGCGACTACAAGGAAATCACTTACGAAGGATACGGCCCCCACGGCATCGCTATCTTCGTCGAGGCCGCTACCGACAATAATACACGCACCGTCGCCAACGTCCGCTCTTACTTCACAAAGCACGGCGGCTCCCTCGGCACTCAGGGCTCTCTCACTTTCCTCTTCGACCATAAGAGCGTATTCAAGATCAAACCCAAGGATGGTATCAGCCTCGAGGATCTCGAACTCGAACTCATCGACTACGGCGTGGACGAGCTCATCGACGACGAAGACGAGGAAGGCAACGAACTCATCGTCCTCTACGGCGGTTTCGAGGATTACTCCAACATCCAGAAATACCTCGAGGAAAACGCCTTCGAGATCGTTTCTTCGGAATTCGTACGCCTCCCCAACGACCTCAAGGACGTCACTCCCGAGCAGCGCGAGGCCATCAACAAGCTCCTCGACAAGCTCGAGGAAGACGAAGACGTCCAGAACGTCTTCCACAATATGCGCGAAGAGGCCGACGACGCCGAATAATCCCACTCATCAATCAGTAGGGCGCGCCGCATCAGGCTGTGCCCTACATTATTTATTGCCAAGTACATTACTGCCATGCCATCACCCGTAAAACCCAAAAAAGCCCTCGGACAGCACTTCCTCACCGATATGTCCGTGGCCCGGCGCATCGCCGATACTATTTCCGATTGTCCCGATTTACCTGTCGTGGAGGTCGGCCCCGGTACGGGTGTCCTCACTCAGTTTATACTCGCCGATGGCCGTGACCTCACCGTCATCGAGCTCGACTCCGAAAGCGTCGAGTACCTCCGCGCCGGCAATCTCCCCGGCCTGCTCCCGGAGCGCATCGTCGAGGCCGACTTCCTGCGCCTCGACCTCAGCGAGCTGATGGGCGGACGCAAGTTTTGTCTCACAGGCAATTACCCCTACAATATCTCCTCTCAGATATTCTTCAAACTGCTCGACAACCGCGACCTCATACCCGAGTGCACCGGCATGTTGCAGCGTGAGGTGGCCGAGCGCATCTGCGCCGGCCCCGGCACCAAGACCCGGGGCATACTTTCAGTCCTCCTCCAGGTATGGTACGATACCGAATACCTCTTCACCGTATCGGAAAATGTTTTCAATCCGCCCCCCAAGGTCAAGTCGGGCGTCATACGCCTGCGCCGCAATTCCGTGACCGATCCCGGCTGCGACTTCGCCCGGATGCGTACCGTCGTCAAGACCACTTTCGGCCAGCGCCGCAAGACCATCCGCAATTCGGCCAAGTCACTCCTGCCCCCGGGTGTCGTTTTCCCCGCCGACTCGCCACTCGGAGCCATGCGCCCCGAGCAGCTCTCCGTAGAGCAGTTTGTCCAACTTACAAATCTCATCAGTGACCTTCGTTCATGAAAGAGTATACAGATGAATACCTCGCCCACATCCGTGATGTGATACATCGCGATGATCTCGCACAGGCACGCTCCGAGCTGGCCGCGCTACACCCCGCCGATATCGCTGAGCTCTATCAGAGCCTCGACCTCGAGGAGGCCGAATACCTCTTCAAGCTCCTCGACGAGGAAAAGGCCGCCGACGTCCTCATGGAGCTCGATGAAGACGACCGTCTCAAGCTCCTCGAAGGCATGCCCACCGAGGAAATCGCCAAGCAGATCGAGCACCTCGACACCGACGACGCCGTCGACGTCATACAGCAGCTCGACGAAGACGACCGCGACGAGATCCTCTCCCATATCGACGACGTCGAGCAGGCCGGCGACATCATCGACCTCCTCAAGTACGACGAGGACACCGCAGGCGGCCTCATGGGCACCGAGATGATCGTCGTCAACGAGAATATGTCCATGCCCGAGTGCATCAAGGAGATGCGCTCACAGGCCGAGGAAATGGATGAGATTTACTACGTATATGTGGTCGACAACGACTACAAGCTCAAGGGCACATTCCCGCTCAAGAAGATGATCACACACCCCTCCGTTTCGAAGATCAAGCACGTGATGGAGGTCGATCCCGTGAGCGTCAAGGTCGACACTCCCATCGACGACGTTGCCCTCGACTTCGAGAAATACGACCTTGTGGCAATGCCCGTGGTCGACTCCATCGGACGCCTCCTCGGCCGTATCACCGTCGACGACGTCATGGACCAGGTGCGTGAGTCATCCGAGCGCGACTATCAGCTGGCATCAGGTATCTCCTCCGATGTCGATGCCGACGACTCCATATTCGCCCAGACAAAGGCACGCATCCCCTGGCTCCTCATCGGTATCGCATCAGGTATCCTCGCATCACTCATCCTCGGAGGCTTCGAGGACCAGCTCCACGCAGTCACAGCACTCGCCCTCTTCATCCCCATCATCGGCGGCACGGGCGGTAACGTCGGCGTGCAGGCATCGGCTATCGTCGTACAGGGCCTCGCCAACGGCTCGCTCGACATCAAGGAATTTGCATCGCAGCTCGGCAAGGAAATCCTCATCGGCCTCCTCAACGCCACTGTTCTCTCAGCCGTGATATTGGTCTACAACCTCATCATGCTCCCCTCCCAGCTCGCTGTCACCCTGTCGGTGGCCGTATCGCTCTTTGCAGTGGTCATGTTTGCATCCCTGCTCGGCACATTCGTGCCCCTGACCCTTGAGAAACTACACATCAACCCCGCCCTTGCCACAGGCCCCTTCATACAGATATCCAACGATATCATGGGCCTGCTCATCTATGTAGGCATATCAGGGCTCTTCCTTAAAATATTCTGATGGCCTGGTACAATACAGTCGAATTTTACATCATCAGCGGCGCCGTCGCGGCCGCAGTAGTGGCACTTTCGGCCCTCCCCGCCAAGCAGACACCCGCCGTGCTGCATATGGCCGCCGGCGAGCTCTCAGCCGAAGACCCCGACGCCGAGCCGTCACTACAGATGGAAGTCGACCGTGATGGTCGGCTCCATATCACCCGCCGTGGCCTGCGCGGCATCTGCTCCGACGGAGCAGTGAGCCTCGCGGCCAACGCCATAGGCTTCGACATCAAGATTGAAGAACGCCTTACTCCCGGCGGCTACGGCACCCCCGTCGACACAGCCCGCTTCACATTCGACTTTTTCGGTCCCGAGCGCTATCACTTCAGCTACAACAGCGAAGACTCCGGCCTCTTCGCCGCCTTCACCATCCCCATCCGCGAAGGCCTCCGCCTCACCCGCAAACTCAGCTGACGTCAGTAATTTTCAATTTTCAATTTTCAAAGGTCAATTTAAGACATAAAGACATAAAGCAAAAAAACAAAAATCGGACGGGTCCTTGGTGATGCCGGGGATACGGTCGAGTCTCCGAATCGCAGGGGTGCGCAGCATCGGCTCGGAGAGCCGATTATCAGCATAACCCCAGGGGTCGCAGACACCTGGGGCCATACCCACGCCTCACACACCGTCGAGTCGGAGACTCGACCGTATCCCCGCGTCAGAGGCACTCCTCCCATGCTCGCGCCTCCTATGCCCCGACCCTCGCGGCATCGGCTGCCGCGGTCGTGCGTGCCGGAGGCACGCTGATCATAGAAAACCCCGTGCTTCAGCTCGGGGCACACAATACGCTCTATCTATGAGTCCCGGAGGGACGATGTAATGGTACCATGACGCCGTCCCTCCGGCACGCTCCGCAGAACCAAGACTCCCTGTGCCTGCACCACCCGTCCGACACGCACAGGGATGGGTAGCGTGCGCAGCCTCGGCTCGGAGGCCCTCCGGCACGCCGTCCCGCGCCGAGCATCCCGATGCCGGCACCATCCCTCCGACGCGCCAAGGGATGGGGGGTGCGCAACATCGGCTCGGAGAGCCGATCGTCAGCATAACCCCAGGGGTCAGAGTGAACTGCACCCCAAAAGTTGGACACAAAAAGAAAAAAATGATATATAGTCCA
>CANSGE010000194.1 GCA_947646295.1 uncultured Bacteroidales bacterium | reverse complement strand
GTTTATAGCGCTCGTATTTGCCGGGATTGTTCACGGCCCGGCAGTCGAACACAAATCCGCCACCGTTGCCGGTGGGGTCATTGGGGATGCCTTTCTTATATGCGAAACTGAGCACGCGCACCGTGAGCTGACGTTTCTGCAACTCATCTGTGAACTGCTTCATATTGACGAGCCGGTTGAGCAAGTCATTGAGATACGGGTATTCTTTGAAGGGCGTCTTGAGGAGCGAGCGCAGATTGTTGATGGCAAAGGGTACGCTCTGCATGAAGTGGGGCTTTTTCTCGAAATATCCGCGGAAACCGTATGCACCCAGTACCTGCAATGTGCGGAAGAGCACGAAATGACGGAGCGTGTTGATGAACTCGTTGGTGTCAATGTCTTTGTAACGCCTCATCGAATCGATATATTCAAGTATCAACTCGTGGCGCATTGTATCGGAGAAATTGGCTTTAGCCTGCCAGAGGAACGATGCCACATCGTAGTAGAAGGGCCCGCGGCGTCCGCCCTGGAAGTCGATAAACCACGGCTCACCGTCGCGTATCATCACATTTCGCGATTGGAAGTCGCGGTACATGAAAGTGGATGATTCGGATTCGAGGAGCTTTTCGGTCATGCGGTTGAAGTCGTCCTCAAGGCTGCTCTCCTCGAAATCGAGACCGGTAGCTTTCAGAAAGCAATATTTGAAATAATTGAGATCCCACATTATCGAACGGCGGTCAAAGCCAACGGCAGGATAGCATTTGCTGAAGTCAAGGCCATCGGCTCCGGCAAACTGGAAGTCGGGCAGTCGACGGATAGTCTTGACAAGCAATTCACGCTCCTGTGGAGAGAAGACGTGGGTTAGACGACCCTTCTCAATGGCTTGGAACAGCAGAGTATCGCCAAGGTCCTCCTGGAGGTATGTCATGTGGTCGTCGGCTACGGCCACGACCTTGGGCACGGGCAGATTTTTCGAGTCGAAATGACGGTCGAATTCGAGAAAGGCGTCGTTCTCGAGAGTGTTGATTCCGATAACGCCAATCAGCGATGTGCCATCGGCACCGCGCAGACGGAAGTAGCGCCGGTTGCTGCCCGACGAGGGTAGTTCGTCGATTGACGCAGCTTCTTCTCCGCGATACTCATTGTATAATTTTAATAAGTCTTTGGGATCCATTTCTTGGGTTTTGGGGTCAGTTGCCCACTTCTGAGAGGAATTTTATGCGCACCAGGCGTATTTCTTCTTCGGTATAGTCGGGGCAGAGTTCTTTATAAGCATTTTCGAGCGAGCCTGTCTGGCACTGGCGGAAGTGGTCGAATATTTCTTCCTGCTCGTCCTTGTCGAGCACGTCGTCGATAAAGTAAGAAATGTTGATTTTCTTACCGGAGTTTACGATCGACTCTATATCGGAGAGGAGCTGATCGAAGTCAAGGCCATTTGATACGGCGACTTCGTTGAGGTCAATCTTTCGGTCAATAGCCTTGATGATTGAGATTTTGCGGTTGCTGTTGTTGGCCACGGAGCGCACGCGGAGATCTTCGGGGCGTTCGATTTCCTTTTCGTCCACATAGTCCTTGATGACCTTTACAAACTGCTCGCCGTAGCGTTTTGCTTTGCCTTCGCCCACTCCGGGGATGTTTTGCAGTTCCTCCAGTGTGATGGGGTATGTGGTAGCCATTGCCTCAAGCGAGGGGTCCTGGAAGATGATGTATGGGGGCAGATTGAGATGTTGAGCAGTCTTTTTGCGGAGCGATGTGAGGATAGCGTAGAGCTCGGGGTCGGCGGCACATGCTGAGCCCCCTTTCATCGGGGTGATTTCTTCTTCGTCGGAAAACTCGCTGTCTTCCACCACTTTGAAAGATTTCGGAGATTTCATGAATTTCTTTCCCTCAGGAGTGAGGTGCAGGGTGCCGAAATTCTCGATATCGCGGGATATGAAACCGGCGAGTATACCGTGTCGGATCACGGCGTTGAGAAAACGTTTGTCGGATGTCTCGGCGCAACCGAAGCAGTCGAGTTCGTCGTGGTGATACGACTTTACATCGGCTGTCATTTTACCGAGCATGACATCAATGATATAATCAGCTTTGAATTTTTCTTTTACGGCAGCAATCGTTTCGAGAGCAGCCAAGATTTCTTCTTTTGCTTCCACTTTTTTTCTTAGATTTTTGCAATTGTCACAATTGCCGCAATTTTCGCTTTCATACTTCTCGCCGAAGTAATAGAGGAGAGTTCGTCGGCGGCATACCGAAGATTCGGCGTATGCGGCTGTCTCTGCAAGGAGCTGGCGGCCGATTTCCTGTTCGGCCACAGGCTTTCCCTGCATGAATTTTTCCATTTTTTGTAAATCGCGATATGCGTAGAATGTCAGGCAATAGCCTTCGCCGCCGTCGCGGCCGGCGCGGCCTGTCTCCTGATAATATCCCTCGAGAGATTTTGGCATATCATAATGAATGACAAATCTCACATCGGGCTTGTCGATACCCATGCCAAAAGCGATAGTGGCCACGATCACGTCGACCTTTTCAAGCAGGAAGGCGTCTTGGTTTTCCGAACGTGTGTTTGCGTCCATACCTGCGTGATAAGGCAGCGCCGGGATATCGTTGACTCGGAGCAATTCGGCCAATTCCTCCACTTTCTTGCGGCTCAGACAATAGATGATACCTGATTTGCCTTGATGCTGCTTGATGAAGCGGATGATGTCGTGGTCAGTGTTTTTGGTTTTGGGGCGTACCTCGTAAAATAAATTTGTGCGGTTGAATGATGATTTGAATACATGTGCGCCCGTATTCATTCCCAGATTCTTCTGGATATCATGCTGTACCTTGGGAGTTGCCGTAGCCGTCAAGGCTATGACGGGGCGCGACCCTATCTCATTTATGATCGGACGTATGCGACGGTATTCCGGACGGAAATCGTGACCCCATTCGGAGATACAGTGCGCTTCGTCGATAGCATAAAATGAGATTCGGATAGTTTTGAGAAACTCTATATTATCCTCTTTGGTGAGAGATTCGGGAGCCACGTACAGCAGTTTTGTGCGCCCTTCCGTGATATCGTCTTTCACCTTGTCGATCTGCGCACGGGTGAGCGATGAGTTCATGAAGTGCGCGATCGAATCGTCTTCGCTGAAGTTGCGCATCGCGTCGACCTGATTTTTCATCAGCGCTATCAGGGGCGACACAATGATAGCCGTGCCCTCCATGAGCAGGGCCGGCAATTGGTAGCAAAGTGATTTGCCACCACCGGTGGGCATGAGCACAAAAGTATCGTGGCCATCCATAAGGCTTTGGATGATGGCTTCTTGATTTCCTTTGAACGTACCGAATCCGAAGTGGTGACGCAGGGCTTCAGTGAGGGTGAGAGTTGTTGGCATGCTGTTGCTGGGCTGGATGGTATAGAGTTAAGAGCTTGTTTATGAGCCTACAGAGGCGGCTTCGAAATGAGCGCTTTGAAACTTCTGCTTGGCGTAGTCGAGCGTGACTGTAAATTCCTTCACGTCGGATGATGGAATTTCAAACATAGCGTCGACCATGATGGCCTCGACGATTGAACGCAGGCCGCGGGCTCCGAGTTTGTATTCTATTGCTTTATCGACTACAAACTCGAGTGTCTCGGGGGCAAACGTGAGTTTCACGCCGTCCATTTCGAAGAGTTTCTCGTATTGGCGGGTTATGGCGTTCTTGGGTTCCTTGAGCACCCGCAGCAGGGCGTCGCGGTCAAGCGGCTCAAGGTGAGTGAGGATGGGCAGACGTCCGATGATTTCGGGAATCAGGCCATATGAGCGAAGATCCTGGGGTGCGACATATCGCAGATAGTCTTGTTTGTCGCGCAGGCGTGTACGCTCGGTGTCTGTGGCATAGCCCACGACGTGACTGTTCATGCGCTGGGCGATTTTTGATTCGATGCCTTCGAAAGCGCCGCCGCATATGAAGAGTATGTCCTTGGTGTCCACAGGTATCATCTTTTGCTCGGGGTGC
>CANSGE010000193.1 GCA_947646295.1 uncultured Bacteroidales bacterium | reverse complement strand
CCACATGAGCATGAAAAGCAACGCGAATCCGATGCTTACTATGGCGAGCATTGTCACAAATGCCGTCTTGCGGGTGAATATGGCCTGTAGGGTTTTCATAGTGCAAAGATACAATTTTTGCACAGAAAAATCGGGATATGGCATCACTTGACGGCATATCCCGATGTATTGTGGTCTTGTATCGCAGGTATCAGATGCGTTCGAGTACGGTAGCGATGAGGTCGCGGATACCTGACTTATAGTTGGGGTTGGCGGAATTGTTGTATCGGTTGGCGATGATGGAGCAAACGGTCATGCAGCGGTGCCCCATGAGACGTCCGAGACCGGCGAGGGGGGCGCTTTCCATTTCGTAATTGGTGATCTTGCGGCCTTTGTATTCAAGTTCTTCGATACGGCGGTTGAGGTCGGGATTGCTGAGGGGGAGTCGCAACTCGCGTCCCTGAGGGCCGTAGAAACCTACAGCGGAGATGGTATTGCCGCGCACCATGTCGTCGCGGCCGATCTGTGCCACGAGTTCGGCGTCGGCATCCACAACATATGGTTTGGCCCAGTTGGGATTCCATCCGGTGTGTTCGATGAGAGCTTTCTCAAAATCGAGGTCAGCCACTTCATCACGTCCGGCATAATAATTGAGCACGCCGTCGAACCCGATTGATTTTTCAGCTATCACAGGTGTGCCGAGTGTTAGCTCGGGCTGCAGCGCACCGGATGTGCCGATGCGCACCATCGTGAGCCGACGGAGATTGTCACGCACCTCGCGGGTCTTGAAATCAACATTGGCGAGGGCGTCGAGCTCGTTGATGACGATATCTATATTGTCGGGGCCGATGCCGTGGCTCAGACACATGATAGGCTTACCCTTGTAAGTGCCACCTATGGTATGAAATTCGCGGGAGCTGACCTCGAAGTCTTTTGTGTCAAAGAATTCAGCTACCATATTGACGCGGGCGGGGTCGCCCACGAGTATGATACGGTCAGTAAGCTGCTCCGGGAGGAGATGCAGGTGGAATACGGAGCCATCAGGATTGATGATCAGTTCAGATGGCGGGATGATTTTCTTGGTCATAGTCTTTAAGTTAGTATAGTATGGAAACGCGGATTATGCGTCGAATGTTTATAATTTCAGTCGAAAGCCCGAGCCAGGCAGGATGTCGATCAGATCATCCATTTCCATTTCGGTGAGCAGGGCCGCCAATTCTCCGGCGGGGATTTTCAGAATGCGGACGATGTCGTTGGTGCGTGCGTCGGGCTGTTTGCGCAGAAGTTCTATCACGGCTGCCGCGCGAGGGGATATCTCAGGCGTGCCGAAATCGAGGCGGGGCATCTCAGGCTTCTGGGGTGAATACCAGTGCATCAATTGGCACAGATCCTGAGCATTGCATATCAGTTCGGCCTGCCGGGTGGCAATGAGGTGGTTGGAGCCTTGGCCGAGAGTATCGTCCCACCGTGAGGGGGCTGCGGTTACGCGGCGTCCGTATTTTGCGGCCAAGCGCGCTGTGGCGAGTGAGCCTCCGCGGAAACCGCTCTGAGCCACCACGGTAATGTCGCTCAAGGCGGCCACGATACGGTTTCGCTCCAGGAAGTTTGAGCGCCGTGCCGGTGTGCCCGAGGTGTATTCAGATACTATGGCGCCTCCTGAGTTGACGATGCGTTGCGCGATATTGCGATGTGCCGCAGGGTATAGTGTATCGAGTCCGTGGGCCACGACGGCAACCGTGGGCAGCCCGTACTCGAGAGCTGCCAGATGTGCTGTCACGTCGATGCCGTAAGCAAGGCCGCTTACTATCACAGCGCTGGGATCGGCTTCCGCTATGCCTTTGACGAGGTTGTCGGTGAATCCGATACCGTCGGCCGTGGCTTTACGGGTGCCTACGATGGCCACTATATGATCTGCCTCAAGATCGGCGTTGCCCAGCACGAAGAGGTGATTCGGTGCGTCTGCGATACCCGAAAGGCGCTGGGGCAGTGTGTCGCTCCCTGCTGAGAGCAAGCTGATGCCGTGTCTGTTCATGAAGACGGCCTCGGCCTCGGCAGCCTCATAGCTGAGGGCAGGCATGAGACGGAGCAATTCGGGAGCTGAGTATGTCGCACCGGGATGTGTCATAGATAAGGTGCAAACTTTTCGGCGAGGATATCGCCGCGGGTGAGACGGCCGTTTTCGAGCGTGGCCACTTTGACCAGCGCTTTCACCACGGCTTCGCCCGACATATTATAGATGTCCTGCACGAATACGAAGAGCGGCCCTTGCCGTGAGATGGCAAGCTTGCTTACGAAGCTTTCACCCAATGTAAGGGGTCTCTTATATGAAATCTCCACGCGGCTGAGCACGGGATCGATACCCTGCGAATGCATCCGGCGGAATGAGAATCCCGCTTGCTCGCAGAACTCATGACGCGTGTGTTCGAGGTAATGCAGATATATGGCATTGTTGACTATGCCTTCGGAGTCGACTTCATAGTCACGTACCTTCATCGGTAACTCAAATATGTATTTTGTATCACTCATATCTGCAAATTTACTGTTTTTTTCGGGAATATTCATAAATAAATATTAAGTTTGCCGCATGAAACGTATGTCACTCTCGCTGCTGCTGCTCTGCGGCGCATTTATATCGGCATGCGGCTGCACTTCCATGATAGTCGCAGCCCGAGCATCGTCCACCGGACGCCCCCTGCTATGGAAACATCGTGATACCGGTGCCGATAATAATTTTCTGATACGTGTGGATGCCGCCGGGGATTCGCAGGGCTATGTAGGCCTTTTCAACGGGGGTGACTCGCTGCTGACCGAAGCCTGGATGGGAATGAATGATGCGGGCTTCGCCATCATGAATACCGCATCATACAACCTCGCCCCTGATACGGCGGCTTTCAAGGATCAGGAAGGGCGTGTGATGCGACGCGCGCTGGAGACATGCCGTACAGTGGCCGACTTTGAAAATCTGCTTGATTCGCTGCCCAAACCGTTGGGCGTGCAGGCAAATTTCGGCCTCATCGACGCACTCGGCGGAGCAGCGTATTTTGAGACCAACGACTATTCATGGACGCGTTTCGATGCAGCTGATGAGCCCACCGGAGTGCTTATCCGCACCAATTATTCATTAAGCGGTGTGCGGGGAGAAGGCTCCGGCTACATCCGCTATTGCGCCGCCCAACATCTTGCCGCGTCGGCGATACAAACGGGCACGGTAAGCCCGGAATTGCTCACTGATACGCTTTCGCGCTCATTCTATCACGGGCTGACGCGGCAAGACTATTTGGCCGACGGCCAGCGCTATGTGGTGGATCAAGACTTCATCCCTCGCAATATCTCTACCGCCACGATCGTGATTGAGGGAGTCAATGATGCCGGCTCGGCCGGCTCGATGCGCATGCGGGCAGCTCTTGGCTATCCGCCGTGTGCCGAGGCGCTGACAGTCACTCTTCGGGATGTGCCTGAGGGCTTTCTGCCGGATGCTTCGTGGCGCAGTCCGGCTTGTGAGGCTGCCATGCAGGAGCGGCGTGCACTATCGCCGTATACGGGAGGAAGCGGTCTGCGGTATATCGACCTCGAAAGATTGCGGCGGCGCGCTCATCCTCGCAAGTGAGCGTATTCGGCGGTGGCATCAAAGCATGGGCATGCTTTGGGTGCAAAGTCGCGGTGCGAACGTATTTCGGCGCCGGGGAAGCGTCGCAGTAGCTGTATCAGCAAAGTCTCGAGGGCTTGGCGTTGCTCTTGCGTGCGTGTGTCTGCCGGGCCTCCCCCGCGGGATAGGCCGCCTACATAGCATACGCCGATGGAGTGGGCGTTGTGCCCGCTGCAGTGCGCGCCTATCTTTTCCAGGGGGCGGCCCGGGTGTACGGTGCCATCAAGATAGATGAGATAATGATAGCCGATTTGGTTGAAGCCACGGGCCCGATGCCATCTATCTACCTCTTCTACAGTGGTATATCGGCCTTCGGGAGTGGCTGTGCAGTGGATGATGATTTGATTGATTGTACGCATGATGAAAAAAAGTTTAAAAAT
>CANSGE010000192.1 GCA_947646295.1 uncultured Bacteroidales bacterium | reverse complement strand
ATCTTCCTGCATCATCCGATTGCCGACCGGTACAGGCTCATATTGAACGTAGTATGAGCGAGTTGGCCTTGTCGACGACGGAGGTGTCGAGGCTGGCAAGATAAATCTGTGTGGTTGTCTCGGAGTCGTGCCCCATGCCTTGACTGATGACACTGAGCGGTATGCCCTTGGCTTTGGCGGCGCTGGCCCATGAATGGCGGGCGACGTACATGGTGATAGGCATATCCACGCCGATGATGTGTGCTATCTTTTTGAGGTGATAATTGATGTTGTAGGCTGCGTTGCGGTAGGCGCATCTTTCGTTGCAGCCGACTGTCTTGATGATGGGGAGCAGATATTGAGTGGGATTGGCGGGGTATTTGTCGATGATGGTCTGCATTTCGTGCGTCCAGGCTATGACGAGCTGTTGTCCGGTCTTGCGGCGGCGGTATTTCACTGAGCCGTTGCGAAGGTCGGCCTTCCGGAGATATGACATATCTATGAAGCTCATTCCGCGCAGATAGAAGCTCAGCAGGAACATATCACGGGCGTAATCGAGCGCGGGGTCGCGCGTGAGGTCCAGCTCCTTGATTTTCTTGATCACGGGCAGAAGCAGAGCACGCTTGACTGTCTTTCCGATGCCGGTGTAGACGCGCCGGAATGGGTGGCGGTTTTCGATGATTTCCTCATCGACCGCCCTGTTGTAGACGGCGCGGAGAATGCGTGTGTAGAAGGATATTGTGTTGGGTGAATTGCCTTGTCGCCTGTGCCATGCCTGGTATGCTTCCATGATTTCGGCGGTGAGACATTCGAGCATCAGGTCGTCATCGTAGCGGCAGCCGGTGCCGGCGGTCTGAACTGCCAGAAATTTTTGGAAACTGTGGAGCGCGGCGGTGTAGGTCTCGGCTGTGCGCGTCTTGCCATTCTGCTTATGCCTGATGATGAGGGCCTGCATATAGTTGCAGAGGGTGTATTCCTTCTGATGCCGGCGGAATTCGTCGATGAGGTCGGCAGGAGTGAACCCTGGTGCGACGGCATCGAGCCGGCGGGCAAGTCTGTTGAGGCGCTCGAGGTCGTGGCGAATGCGCTCGCGTATGTATAGAATGTTGGCGCGGCGCTCGCCGGCGCCCTTCGGGATGACTGTATCGCGTGCTGGGTCCCATTCGGATGCTAAGACGTGATAGCCGGTGTGGAGCCGCCGCACCGTGCGGTCAATGATTATCTGATAGTAGATGGTGCCCTCCTTGCCGGCGACGGATGACGGGCGGTACTTTACTTTTATTGATGCCATTATTTCTATGATTTAAAAAAGATGTAGGCGATATGATGTCATTAATAAATAGGATATGATATAAATGTCGTATATTTGCGGCCGAAAAGTAGATGAACAGAATTATCGGCTCAATAAAGATAGACTCTGCGCATGGAATCAAATCATAGATCATGGCAAGGGCATTTGTCGATGCTGAGTGCCAATGTAATGTGGGGCTTGATGTCGCCTATGGCCAAGCTTGTAATAATCGGGGGAGTGGTGTCGCCGCTCATCCTGACCAATATGCGTATTTTCGGTGCGATGGTGCTCTTTTGGATAGGCTCATTCTTCCGGGAGCCGGAGAGAGTTCCGCCCAAGGACATGCTCCGGCTATTCGGAGCGGCGCTTCTGGCTATCGTGTTCAATCAGGGGTGCTTCATATTCGGTGTCGGGCTGACGTCGCCGGCTGATGCCTCGATCATCACGACCAGCATGCCACTGTGGGCCATGATACTTGCGG
Organism: uncultured Bacteroidales bacterium; assembly: GCA_947646295.1. Lineage (GTDB taxonomy): Bacteria > Bacteroidota > Bacteroidia > Bacteroidales > Muribaculaceae > CAG-873. The sequence continues at coordinate 2,276 of CANSGE010000192.1, read as the reverse complement.
CCTATATATTGAAAGAGCCTATCACCGCTAAAAAAGTGTCGGGCATAGCTTTAGGTGCAATGGGTGCCTTGTTGCTGATATTCGGCGGACAAAGCGCTCCGGGCAGCTCCGGCGGAAGCGCGACGGCGATATACGGTGACCTGCTCGTGCTGTTTGCACAGTGCAGCTATGCTCTGTATCTGGTGGTGTACAAGGATTTTGTAAGCAAGTATTCGCTCTTCACGATCATGAAGTGGATGTTCACTTATTCCTTCATCTGCGTGACACCCCTGGCCGCCAATGACCTGATGGCGTTGGACTGGCAGCTGCTCACGATGGGGCAGATACTGTCGATCGCGTTTATAGTAGTGTGCGCCACCTTCCTGGCATATATCCTTGTGATAGTAGGCCAGCAGAGACTGCGGCCCACGGTGGCCGGGATGTACAACTATGTGCAGCCGATAGTGGCATGCGTCGTGGCGGCGTATTGGGGCATGGACTCATTCAATGCCGTGAAATACATCGCCGTAGCATTGATATTCGGCGGTGTATATATGGTGTCGACAAGCAAAAGCCGGAAAGAATCTCTAAAAACAGAAAAAATATGCTAAGATTGAATTGTTTTATCTCCGTATCAGCGGAACACCGGGAGGAAGTGCTCTCGGCAGCGCGTCGCCTCACGGAGGCGTCGTTGGCGCAGGATGGATGTGTGGCCTACGATATTTTTGAGAGTGCCACCCGGCCCGAAGTAATGATGATATGCGAGACGTGGCGCGACCGCGCTGCCCTGGATGCGCACAGCGCATCGGATGTATTTGCACGCGAAGTGGGTACGATGCGTAAGCTCGCGGAAATGAAATTGGAGACTTTCGAATTCTGACGGAAAAACGGCGTTTCCGCGTATAAATAGCCAAGCCCCCCGTTCAAAAGCATGGACAGGGGGCTTGGAGTGTGATATAGGGGGGATTATTCAGTAAGTTCGGCCGGTAGGATCGGCATGGCCCCGGGACGGGTGCATACATAGGCAGAAGTCTGCACAGCTCTTGAATGCGCTTCGGCCACGGACTTGCCCCGCAGGATTGATGAAATGAATGCAGCTGTAAATGAGTCGCCGGCTCCTACGGTATCGGCCACCTCAACTTTGGGTGTGGGCTGAAACGAGACGTTGCCGGGCGTAAAGACGTAGCTGCCGTTGATGCCGCAGGTGAGTATGAGCATCTGCAGATTGTACTTGCCGAGAAGTATCCAGCATTTGTCCTGAAGGTCGATGCCGGGATATCCGAACATGCGGCTGACGGTGACGAGCTCCTCGTCGTTGATTTTGAGGATGTTGCAACGTTTCATAGAGTTGCACAATATCTCTTTGTTGTAGAAACCCTGGCGGAGATTGACGTCGAACACGATCAGCGGGGCATTACCTGCAGGGATCGCATCAAGAAAACTATTGATGGTGTTGCGCGACACGACGTTGCGCTGGGCGAGTGAGCCGAAGCACACCGCCTTGGTTTTCTCGGCAAGCTGGCGGAGGGCCGGTGTACAGGGGATGTTGTCCCATGCGACATTCTCCTTTATTTCATATTGTGGTATGCCTGCCTGGTCGATTTCCACCTGCACTGTGCCTGTGGGGTAAGGTACAGTATCAATAAGATGAGTGAGACCTTTCGATGTGAAATTCTCTATAATTTCGTGTCCGAGGGCATCATCGCCCACAGCACTGACCACACAACTCGGTAGGCCGAACTGTGATACGTGGTAAGCGAAGTTGGCCGGTGCGCCACCAATTTTTTTGCCTTCGGGGAGAACGTCCCAGAGGGCTTCTCCCATGCCGACTACAATTCCTTTCATGATATTCGATTATTTGATGTTTTTTATTTTTAATGTATAATATAACAAATAAATGACTCCGATGGTCATTACGGCGACAGCACCGGCCTGTCCTACGGCATCGGCCGCGTACCCCATGGCGAGGGGAAAGATGGTACCGCCGAAGAGTCCCATGATCATCAGCCCGGAGACTTCATTCTTCTCGTTGGGAGTGTAGACAAGAGCCTGTGCGAAAATTACAGAGAAAACATTTGAGTTGCCGAATCCGATGAGACCGATGCCGATGTATATAGGAGTGAGCGTGTCGCAGACAAAGAGCATGGCCATAGCCACAAGCATCATCGCGGTGCTGATGCCGAAGAACAGCTTGGGAGACATCGAGCGCAGCAGGAAAGCGCCGAGGAAACATCCGGCTGTGCGGAATATGAAATAGATACTTGTAGCGAAACCGGCTTCTTCAAGAGGAAGGCCAA
>CANSGE010000191.1 GCA_947646295.1 uncultured Bacteroidales bacterium | reverse complement strand
TCAGGCTTCATGGGGAAGGGGATCTGGAGCATGGTGTTCACAGTAGAGAGGCGAGACATGCTTGATCCGGCGCCAATAGAGTAGGTGGCACCCATTTCTTCGCGGATCTTGTCGAGGAGACGTTTGCTCATCACCTGACCTACCATAGAAGCCATCACTTTGTTGGCGGGAGTGTAAGGCATGGCGGCGTCGATGAAGTAGAGAGCCCATGTCTGCGGGGTAGCCATTTCCATAGTCTCGGTAGTGTTGGCCGAGCCGGTAGCGGGTTCGAATGCGGGATTCTGAGTGAATTCCACTTTCTTGCCTGAAACGGGCAGCGTAGCCATATACTGTTCCATCAGAGGCTTGAATGTGGCGAGATCGATATTGCCGACGAATGCAAATGTATAAGATGTGGGATCTTCGAGCATCGTACGTACGATTTCGATGGCCTGTTCGCGGCTTGCGGCGTCGATGGCGGCAGTGGTCACCATGCCCATCATGGGAGATGCGTAGATGGACTTGCGGGCAAGTTTAGAGAATGCGAAGTCGGGAGTGGATTCCTGGTTGGCGAGAGCGCCCTTGAACATATTCTGTGTGGCGGCAAACTCATCAGCATTGAATGTGTATTCGGTGAAGTAAGCGTAGATGAGTTCCATCAGAGTGGGGAGGTCCTGCACGGTGGTATTGCCGGAGAGCTCGCGTGAGGTAGCCTGGATGCCCATGTTGAGGGAAGCCTGCTTGCCCTGGAGATATTTCTTGAGGTCGCTGTTGGTGTAGTCGCCCAGAGCGTAGTTGCTCATAGCGTAGGGGAGGAAGAGCACTGTGTTGGTGTAGCTCTCGGGGAATACGCTGAAGCCGCCGGTTGCGAGTGCTTCAAAGCGGATTTCGTTGTCCTTGAAGTTTGTGGGTTTCACGATCACCTTGATGCCGTTGCTGAGAGTGTACTCGGTGGCATCCCAGAGTTCGTTGTGAGTTTCGCTGACGATAGAGCCGGGAGTGGGGAGGGCGGGGATGAGGGGCTCGGCCTTCATTTCGTCCTTGTAGGGTTCGAGCTGTTCGGCTTCGACACCGGCAAATACGGTAGCGAGTGTTTCTTCGGTGGGCACTACGATTGATTCGGCAGTGGGGAGCATCACGATCACGGCGCGGTTGTCATCGGTGATGATCTGGGGGAGGAGCTGGTTGACGGCTTCCACGGGGATCATCTGCGAGATTGCGTCCATGATCTGCTTTTCAGCTTCGATGCCGGGGATGGGATAGTTGTCGATGAAAGCTTTGACGTATTCACGCGAGAAACGTTCGGTGGGAGTGTTGTTGCGTGAGTCGTACATCTTCTGATAGCGTGAGCGGAGTTCGGCTGTGGTGCGTTCGTATTCGCCCTGGGTGAAGCCGCCGCGTGCTGCGCGGAGCACTTCGCGGTAAGCTGCTTCAATAGCGGGACGGATGTCGTCGCCTTTACCTACCACCTGAAGCTCGAGTGACTGTTTGGTCTTTGCGATGATGAAGTCGCCGATCGATACAGATGCCTGGGCATAGGGGCAGTCGGGCTTGTTGGCAAGGTCGCTGAGGCGTGCGTTGAGCATGGTTTCAACGACGTCGCACATGAACTGCACGGGGTAGAAAGCCTGGGTATTGCGCATCTCGCGGGGGAGCATATTGTCAAATTTGAATTCGACGAGGGCTACCGAAGCGCTCATTTCGGGGTCGGCACCTACAGCATAGATTGTGCCGGGGGTGTCTTCGACGGGAAGATAAACGCGTTCGCGGGCATTTTCAGGCATGGGGATGGGAGAGAAGATTTCCTTGATCTTACCCTCGATGTAGTCGGGGTCGATGTCGCCAACCACGATGATGCCCTGCTGATCAGGACGATACCATGTGTGGTAGTAGTCGATGATAGCTTGCGGGGGGAAGTTGTCGACGACTTCCATGATACCGATGGGGAGGCGTTCGCCATATTTGTTGCCGGGGAAGATTTTGGGGAGCGTGTTTTCGAAAATACGCATGCTACCCTGCATCGAACGGCGCCATTCTTCGTGGATCACACCGCGTTCGGCATCGATTTCCTTGGGGTCGAGTGTGAGCGCGCATGACCAGTCGTGGAGTATGAGGAGACATGAGTCCTGTACGCTCTGGCGTGCAACGGGCACAGCGGAGATATTGTAGACGGTCTCATCGACAGAGGTATAGGCATTGAGATTCTGGCCGAATTTCACACCGTTTGCTTCGAGCCAGTTGATGATATTTTTGCCGGGGAAGTTCTCAGTACCGTTGAAGCACATGTGCTCCAGGAAGTGAGCGAGGCCGCGCTGGTTGTCTTCTTCGAGGATTGAACCAACTTTCTGGGCGATGTAGAAGTCGGCCTGTCCTTTGGGAGTCTCATTGTGGCGGATGTAGTAGGTGAGACCGTTGGGCAATACACCTGTGCGGACGGCGGGATCAATGGGCAGGGGTGGCATCTGCGGCATGCCCTGCTCCTGTGCTGTAGCCGTGAAGGCAGCCATAAGGCCCATCATGAAGGCGAGGCTGCATTTGAACAGTTTTTTCATAACTAAATAGTCTGAATTTATATAAAGTGTTTGAGTTTATTATCTAAATCACTATATCAGACGTCAAAGATACGAAAAAATGACAGCAGGCGTTGTTAAAATACGTTAATGAGTTATTTCAGATTGAATACCGACAGGCCTTCTTCGGAAAGATAGTCGCTCAGCTGGTAGGGGTAGAATGGTATGCGTATCTCGCCCTGCGCGTAGCTTGCCACTTCGTATGGCTGGTAAGCGAATACGATACTTCCCTCGGAAGATATGTAGAAATTGTCGCCACCGGGGAGTCCGGTGATTGATGTCGGGCCGATGGAGTTGACCATGAGTTGAGCTCGCCGGCTGATGATGTCGGGCAGCGCTTTCATTCCCTCGGGTGTGAAGAGGCGGTCAAGCGTGAGCAGACGGCCGTTTTTGATATCAAAGGTGAAATAACGGTTGCCCCATATTCCGTGGGCAGCCATGGGCATATATACAGATGTGGTGATACAGTAGCTCATCATGTCGCCCGACAGACTCACTACCGATCCGGTCACGATAGTGGAGCCCTGCGCATTTTCCTCGCTGACGGAATCGGCCGGCAGCTCCCGGAGCGCATAGCCTGATTCGCCGGCTGATTTGCGGAAAAATGATTGCATGGCCTCCTGAGGCTCAGCTATGGTGTCGAAAGCTACGGACAAGATGCTGTCGCGGAGTTCGGATATATCGCGGTCGTAGATCTGCACGGGCAGTATCAAAAGCGCTGAATCGGCATAGACGATGTCGGAGTCGCGCCTGAAATCGTCAGCCGAGCCTACGAGGGTATATGCGGCACGCCCGGAAATGGTGCGGAAGTCTATTTCGCAATTTTTGTCGTTTTTTGTGCAAGATGCTGCCAGCATGCCGGCAGCTACTGCCAATGTGAGTGCGCTCTTGAGTTTCACCTTTAATATATATGTAGGTTAAATATTACATTTGGATTAAAATTGTAACGTATGGTAAGGCTAAATGTTGTATCTTCGTCGTATAAATTTTTACCTTTGCGACATGATGAAAAAAATAATCTATATGTACTATGACTCGCCTTGCGGACGCCTCGTGCTCGGCGATGCGGGAGGCTGCCTGTGTCTGTGCGACTGGTGCTACGGACGGCGCCGCGAAATAGTGGATAAGCGGCTGGAGCGGATGCTCGGAGCTGTGCTTGAGGAGGGGCGGTCTGACCTGCTCGACTCTGCCGCACGGCAGCTTGATGATTTTTTTGCCGGAAAGAGGCGAAGTTTCAGTATCCCCTTGCACGCAGCCGGCACTGATTTTCAGCGCCGGGTATGGGATGCACTCCAGTCGATACCATATGGCACGACCATATCTTATGCCCAACTTGCCCGCGAGGTGGGGCGCCCGTCAGCTGTGCGGGCCATTGCAGGGGCTGTGGGAGCAAATCCGATGTCGATTTTTGTGCCATGTCATCGTGTCATAGGCTCTGACGGAGCGCTCACGGGATATGCCGGAGGCCTGGAGGCCAAACATTTTCTGCTTGAGCTTGAAAAAACAAAGAAGTGACTTCGATCGGGAAGTCACTTCTTCTATTTAGGGTTTATATAGGCTCAGCAAAGGTCTCGTATGATATTTTATCAAAGAACCACTTTCTGAATTGTTGAGTTTGCGCCGGCTGT
>CANSGE010000190.1 GCA_947646295.1 uncultured Bacteroidales bacterium | reverse complement strand
CGAGGCTCGTAGAGCCGGCTTTGGTCGCCAACTAAGGTCGGCTCTACGAGCCTGCATGACACACACCAGCTTGCTCCCCCTGCCTCCGCACGCTCCAGCCGGGGCTTCTCTCACTCGCCGGGTCTCCGACCCTCGCAGCATCGGTCGAGCGCCCCATCCGGCGTCAGCCTGTACGACTCTGCCGTGCGGATACGGTCGAGTCTCCGACTCGACGGTGAGTGGGGCGCGGTCGGTCCCCAGGTGTCTGCGACCCCTGGGGTTATGCTGAAAGTCGGCTCTCCGAGCCGATGCTGCGCACGCACGCCATCCTTGTCCGTCGGACGGATAGTGCAGACACTGGCATCCTCGGCTCTGTTGGCCGACCCTCCACCCCGCGCGTCAGCCAATTGAAAATTGAAAACTGAAAATTGAAAATTACTACAGTTTTATGGTCTTCTGGTCTTCCTTATTGTGCGAGACTCGACCCCGCCCCAGCCCATTCAAAATTCAACTTTCAAAATTCAAAATTAAATGCAGCCGCCGCTCCCGGAGGTGGGGGGCGGCGGCTGCAGGTATGGAGGGGTATTTTACTTTATCAGAATCTTTTCGGGGCGGAAGCCGCGCACTACGATGTAGTAGCCCGGGGCCAGCGTGCCCAGATCAGCATCGGTGACTGACTTCAGCAGGCATACACCCTGGAGATTGTATACGTCGAGGCGCACTACGCGATCTGAGTTGAGAGAGCCCAGTCCCGTGAGATCAGCATTCACGGCCACCTCGCAGATAGCGGTATAATTGCCCATCGAGGCCTTCACGGTAGCTGTGCCGGGCGACAGAGCATAGATCTCACCGTCGGAACTTACTGCAGCCACGGCAGGGTCACTCGACTCCCACTTCAGCACACCGGGCTGTGCTGTGGGAGGCAGCGTATGGGTGGCCGTCAGAGCATGCATCTCATCAGTGTAGAGCTCTACCTGATCGCGGTCGAGCGTCAGTCCGCACCACACCACATTGCTGAAGTTTTTCCACGGTTCGCGTGACTCATATTCGTCGCGGGCCGATGCAAGGGCATAGAGAGTGGCATTACTGTAGTTTTCCTTCGGGAAGTCTTCATACGAGCCGTTAACGGGGTCTTCGGAGAGATACACTACAGTATTGAGGTTATTCTGATCGCCGAATGCCATCCAGCCCATCGAGGTAAGCCCGGAGGGGAGGACTACTGTCTCGAGATCGGGACAGCGGAAGAAAGCGAATTGACCCAGCTCGGTAACATTGTCGGAGAGCACCACATTGGTGAGACCTGTTTCCTCAAAGGCTCTCTGCGGGAAGGCGGTGATCTGCGAGCCGTAGCCGAATGTCACCTCTTTCAGATTATGGCAGCTTTTGAATAGCTCATACCCGAGAGATGACACACTGCCGGGGATGTGGATGGATGTGATGCCCGAAAGTCCGCGCATACCGGAGCCGCCGATGGTGGTCAGGGTCTCAGGCAGAGTGATGGAGCTCACGCGGTCGCCACTGAGACTGTAGTCGCCGATCTCGGTGACGGTAAATTGCGTGCCGCCCTTGGTGACGGTCTCGGGGATGATGATGTCGCCCTCCAGGTCCGGATTGCCGTAGGCTCCCCATTCGCCGGGCTTGGTCATTACTGTGCCGGGGGTGTCGCCCTCGGGTACGGTGAGCACCACGTAGCGGATGCCTTTGTACTCAAATTCGTAGCCTTCCTCGGCGAAGTCTTTCATCGTCAGGAGTGTGAGACCTGCCTCAGCCTTGTCATTGTGCAGGCCGGTATCGGATACGATGCTGTCGTTGAGATAGATGCGGCACTCGTCACCGAGAGCGTTCTGTACGGTGTATTCCATGCCGGCCAGGGTGTAGATGTCGGAGCTTCTGTAATTGTGGGCATCCGTCAGCACAAGTCCTTCGGCAGCATTGAGGTGGGCGTGGGTGTAGAGGTTTGCGGCGTCATACTCGGGATAAGCCGCTCCCCAGTTGGTGTGCCAGTGGCTTTCGCCGCCCTCGGCGAGCAGATAGCCTACCTCGCCGGAGGCAAATTGCGCGGCCGTCTTGGTGCTATAGTTGCCTCGCTGCTCCTCGGCGTCGGCGAGCACGTAGACGTTTTTGCCAATGGTGCCGCTCAAGCTGTCGAGACCCGGATCGAATGTCGAGAATGAATTTTCGACCGTGCCCTCAATTACAAAAGGTGTGGCCGGATGCTTTTCGCCGGTTTCATCAATACGGTATACCGTACCGGTAAAGGCGCAGTCGGTCAATGTATTTGGACTGGAGCTTGTGTTACTTTTTGTGACAAGACCAGCCACAGCGGTCGAGCTGCCGTTGAGGGTCACATTAGCATCACTGACGCAGCCGGTAAAAGTACTGTTAACGCCTGAAGCAAACGAGCAGACATAGGAGGTATTGGAAATTGATCCCGAAGCCTTGCAGTTGATAAATGAGGTATTGGACGCGTCTTGGGCGAACAGACCCTGCTTGTTTACCAGATTGCCGGAGATAGTCATGTCGCTGAATGTGGCCTTCCACGCTCTCTTTACAAGTTGCTCATTGGTAGTGAGGATTATATGGCCTCCTGTCAGCGTGCCGTTAAACAACTCCCAGCCCGTCAGTCTTGATTTAAAAGTCTCAAACTTTGCCGAGGTCTCTATATCCCCCACGAAGCGTATTTTATTGGGAGTGCTATAATCACTGCAATTATAATTGACCAGGATTGACATTGCATCAAGCTCTTCAGTATTTGTGACGCGGTAGAAGTCATCCGGATCCAGCGTCGGCATTGCATCGGCCGCTATACCGTAGATATATGAATATAATACGGGATCGTTGTAAGTCCATTTTTCGGGGGCACCACCGACGCCTGTGATCGTGATGGTATGTTTGCCCGCCGGAACTTTCACAGCGCGTTTTTGCCATTCGTAGTCATACTCATTTTGCGGTCTAATTGGGCGCGACTCGAATGTTTGTGCCTCCTCGTCGTCGATCTGCACGGAAATTTTACCGTAGTATTTGAAAGAGAGGACACTCACGCTATCCTTGTTGACTTTGATGATCAGGCTCTTGTCAACGCCCAGCCTTTCCATCAGGATATTGGAGGCGTTGTCCATTCCGGATCTAATCACTGCTTCCGAAGTGCCTGTCTCCACACTTACACCCCGCTCGGTAGCGCCGAGAGCGGTGAGCGTGGTAGAAGGATTCCATGTGACGGCATAGATCCGGGTGTAGCCCTTGGCGAGAAACTCTTTTATAGAACCGAGAGCCTCTCCATTGACCTGCATGCTGCCGCCCACGTAAGTAACGGGCTTGGAGTAGAAGCCGAAGATTTCGGTGCCGTCGGTGTTGTTGTTTTTGTATATCGGCAGAGCTTCGGTATTCATTGATTCCAGCTCAAAGTCGCGGCCGCCATCGCCTGAAAACTCAATTACGATATCCGTGTCGGGGTACCAGGTCACGGCGTAGATCTTGTCGAAGCCTTTGTTGACAAATTCTCTGATTGAGCTGAAAGTCTTGCCGTGGAGCTGGAGCTGGCCGTTGCCGTCCACAGTGGCAGGCTCGGTGTAGTAGCCTAAGATGGCCGAGCCGTCGGTGTTGTTGTTTTTGTATACGGGAAGTCCGTCGGCTGTGATGGACTCCAGCTCGTAGTTGCGGCCGCCTTTGCCTGAGAATATGGGCACAATAGGCTCCCAGCGCATGCGTCTGAACTTCACACTCGCATCCAAATAGTATACCGTGTTGAAGTGTATTGAAAACGTATTTTTGGTAGTCAACGCCATGCCCTCTCCCGAATGCCAGCGAAGACCGCTTTCGCCTAGGATCAAAGCTCCCTCGTTTATTCTTGTGTCTGCCTCAAACTTCAAAATACCTATGCGGTCTTCATTGCTTGTATTGTCCACGCAGATTTCGAAGCCACTGCAATCTTTGTTTATATTACCCCACCAGCCGTCAGGAAGATATGCCCAGCCTTTTCCAAGCGAGTTCAGACTTATCGTCGAAGTATGGATTAAGTCAGGGTCATCGAACTCCGTCTGACAGTATCCCAGATAATCAACGTCCTCATATTTTACGATCACCGTTTCTTTCGTCTCTTTTTATGGGTTTTGCCCTTGGACTTTGGAATAGTATAGCGCCGAGTGAGGGAGCGCTATGCGCCTGTGTCGGTTAGTGTCTGACATTTTCGGTAAGCTGTAGTTTTTGTT
>CANSGE010000189.1 GCA_947646295.1 uncultured Bacteroidales bacterium | reverse complement strand
TCAGTCTGCTCGGCCGAATAGCAATCTTTGAAATCCTTGGTAAAAGCTTCGAGGCTCGTCTTCAGCGGGGCCAGGACTGTTTCAAGCCCCAGACGGCTGCGTTGGTCGAGCTGCCCCGAGGTAGCCTGCAGCACATCGGTAGCTATAGCCTTGAAACGCTCGCCTGAGGCAGCCCGCTCGTCGGCAAGGCGTTTTTCGGCCGCCAGACGTTCATCGGCTAGACGGCGCTCAGCCGCCGCACGCTCATCTGAGAGACGTGTCTCGTACGACTGGCGCGTATCGGCCAGGCGCTGCTCAGCGGCCTCCTCGCGCTGGCGCAACATCTCCCGGGCAGCGCGTTCGCGGGCGGAGGCGCCCATCCATAGAAATGCAAATATGCCGGCCGCAGCCACGGCGAGGAAAAGAAGTATTATCAGGACATTCATATATATCAGTTTTTATGAAACAAAATTAGTAATAATTGCCGTTATGTCGGCTTCAGGCGATACGAAAAAAATATAATATTTATGTTATTTGGCATTTTTTTATTCATTTCAGCCTCCGAAAACATATTATTTTTGTAATTTTGCGTGAAATTACAAATAGAGTTCGCATATACTATCATGTCTCAGTCTCAAACAAAAAAAATCAAGACAGCTTTAATCTCCGTTTTTCACAAAGACGGCCTTAATGAAATCCTTGAGTTGCTCCACAAAGACGGAGTGAAATTTCTATCGACCGGTGGCACCCGCACCTTCATCGAAGAATGCGGTTACCCCTGCGACGCGGTGGAAGACCTCACCGGCTACCCCTCAATCCTGGGCGGCCGCGTCAAGACACTCCATCCTAAGGTATTCGGCGGTATCCTCGGACGTCGCTCGCTCGAAGACGACGTAAAGACTATGGCCGAATTGGAAATCCCGCAGATTGACCTCGTGATAGTCGACCTCTACCCCTTCTCCCAGACAGTGGCTTCCGGCGCATCACATGCCGACATCATCGAAAAAATTGACATCGGCGGCATATCTCTTATCCGCGCCGGTGCCAAAAATTATGCCGACGTCGTCATCGTAGCCTCCAAAGCACAGTATCCCCTGCTCCGCGGCATCCTCGACCGCAACGGCGCTCAGACCACACTCGACGAACGTCTGCTTTTCGCCCGCGAGGCATTCGCCGTTTCATCAGGCTACGATTCGGCTATTTTCGACTACATGTGCACTCAGACTCCCGAAGCTCCCGGAGCTCTCCGCCTCGCAATCGATGGCGAACGCGCTCTCCGCTACGGCGAGAACCCTCACCAGGAAGCCAAATTCTTCGGCGACTTCGAAAAGATGTTCGACCAGCTCCACGGCAAGGAAATCTCATACAACAACCTGCTCGACATTGACTCAGCCGTGGCACTTATCGACGAATTCGGCGATAAGCCCACTGTGGCTATCCTCAAGCACAACAATGCCTGCGGCCTTGCCACACGAGGCACCATCGCTCAAGCCTGGGCCGACGCACTTGCCGGCGACCCCGTATCAGCTTTCGGCGGCGTAATCATCGCAAATGGCAAAATCGATGCTGTGGCTGCCGAAGAAATCAATAAAATCTTCTTTGAGGTAATCATCGCGCCCGAATACTCTGAAGACGCGCTCGCTATACTCACACAGAAGAAAAACCGCATCATTCTGCGTCGCAAACCCTGCGAACTCGCTCCCGCTACCGTGCGCACCATACTCAATGGCGTGCTCCGCCAGCAGCGCGATACCAAGGTAGAGACTGCCGACGACCTCAAGGTAGTGGCAGGCGAGCTTACTCCCGCGAAAATCGAAGACATGCTCTTCGCCAACAAGATAGTGAAGCACTCCAAGAGCAACGCGATCGTACTCGCACGTGACGGCCAGCTCATCGCATCCGGCGTTGGTCAGACCTCTCGCGTAGATGCTCTCCGCCATGCCATCGAGAAGGCACGCTCATTTGAGTTTGACCTCAAGGGTGCCACTATGGCGTCCGATGCATTCTTCCCCTTCGCTGATTGTGTGGAAATCGCTCACGAAGCCGGAGTAGATACTGTCGTTCAACCCGGCGGCTCGATCCGCGACACAGATTCCGTAAACTTCTGCAAAGAACACGGAATGACGATGGCCATGACAGGCTTCCGCCATTTCCGCCACTAAACACACCTCTAATATATAGAAAAAAATGGGACTGTTCTCACTCACAAAAGAGATAGCCATCGACCTTGGCACAGCCAATACGATAATTATCCACAACGATAAGATCGTCATCAACGAGCCCTCTATCGTTGCACTTGACAACCGTACCGACAAACTTATCGCCGTCGGTACCGAGGCCCACCTCATGGAGGGCAAAAACCCTCAGGGCATCCGCACCGTTCGCCCTCTGCGTCAGGGTGTCATAGCCGACTTCAACGCAGCCGAGCTCATGATACGCGGACTCATCAAGAAGGCCAGCAGCAAGAGCAACTGGTTCTCACCCTCACTCCGCATGGTAGTGGGTATCCCCTCAGGCTCTACCGAAGTAGAGATACGCGCCGTGCGCGACTCATCGGAGCACGCCGGTGGCCGTGACGTATACATGATATACGAGCCCATGGCTGCCGCACTCGGCATCGGCATGGATGTGGAAGCTCCCGAGGGCAACATGATCGTGGATATAGGCGGCGGTACCACTGAAATCGCCGTGATCTCACTGGGCGGTATCGTCAGCAACAAATCCATACAGGTGGCAGGCGATGACTTGACCGAAGATATCCAGAACCATATGCGCCGCGCACACAACGTGCGAGTGGGTGTGCGTACTGCCGAACAAATCAAGATGCACGTCGGCTCAGCGCTCACAGAGCTGGAAAATCCCCCGGAAGACTACATCGTACATGGCCCCAACATGATGACCGCGCTCCCTATGGAAGTGCCCGTGAGCTATCAGGAAATCAGCCATTGCATCGAGAAGACCATCTCCAAGATCGAGGCAGCCGTGCTCAGTGCTCTCGAACAGACTCCGCCGGAACTTTATGCCGACCTCGTGCGCAACGGCATCTATCTCGCAGGCGGTGGCGCACTGCTCCGCGGCCTTGACAAGCGTTTCACTGACAAGATCGGTATCCAGTTCCACATCGCTGAAGACCCGCTGCTCTCTGTAGCTAAAGGCACCGGCGTGGCACTGAAGAATATCGATAAATTCTCGTTCCTGATCCGCTGATCCTGCGGTTCGCGCGGTAGATGAAGGACCTTTTGGAATTTCTGCGGCGGTACAGCAAATGGCTTGTATTCGTCATCTATGTCGTGTTGAGTGGCGTGCTGCTGTTCAACTCCGATCCCTATAGGCGACATTTGTGGCTAACATCAGCCTCGACTGTCGCCTCAGGGCTATACGCCGCTTCCAACAACGTCACCTCATATTTCTCACTCCGCGAGACAAATGAAGACCTCAACGAGCGCAATGCCGTGCTGGAGAGCGAGGTCGTCAACCTCCGCGAGCAGCTCGAGCGCCTGCGCCTCGAAAACTACACTGACACGATGCCCATCCCCGACAGTCTGGGGCACTTTGACTTTATAGTGGCGCATGTCATCAACAACAGTATCCACCATCCTTACAATTACCTCACCATCAACAAAGGTACTGAGGATGGAGTGCGCCCTGAGCAAGGTGTCATTGACCACTCGGGTATCGTCGGGACTGTCAGCGTGGCCGGCCCACACTATTCGCGTGTCATCTCCCTGCTCAACCCCAACTTCCGTCTCTCCTGCAAAATCAAGAATACCGACCACTTCGGCTCGCTCGTATGGGACGGCATAGACCCTACAGTGGCGCTGCTCGAGGAATTGCCGCGACATACGGTATTCACTACCGGCGATACGATAGTGACATCCGGTTACTCGGCCGTTTTCCCCGCAGGGCTGCCCGTGGGCGTGATACTTGAAGACCATAAGAACCACAAGGAAAACTTCTTCACACTCAAGATCAAGCTTTTCGCTGATTTTACACGTCTGAGCAACGTCCAGGTAGTCATCAACAACCATCGCGAGGAGATCATCCGCACCGAATCGGCAGCCGCCGGCTCCGATGCATCCCTGAGCGACAGTATCAACAATAAAAGCCGCACGGCGGCACAGGCACAACCATGAGTAAAACCATCGTAAGTCTGCTATTGCTCTTCCTTGTGCTCATCCCTGCACAAGCCGTATTGTTCAACCATCTGGTGTTGTTCAATATCGCTGTGCCATTTGTATTCATCTATCTCATCATCACTCTG
>CANSGE010000188.1 GCA_947646295.1 uncultured Bacteroidales bacterium | reverse complement strand
CGCTGTAATCATTGTTTTTGGTCTTGAAATCCTTGATTTCCTGCGTCGAGAGTATCATTCCCACACCGAAGGCGCGACCCTGGCGCAATATCTGCTCCATAGCATTGAAGTCACGCTGGAGAAACTGATGCGCCTCATCCACCACGATCATCGCGCGCAATTGACGCCGGCCATTGTCATCCGTCTCGCTCGCGCCCATCAGCAGCATCTCCTTGTTGAGCACATCCAGTATCAGCGACACCACCACACGTTTTATATCATCCGAATTGATCTCAGTCAGATCGATCACACGCACTCTGTCAAGCCACTCGAAAATACTTACACAAGACTCCGGGCGCGATGAAAATATACGGTAATTGTTCAGACTGCTGAAATATGAATACACCGTATCCCTGGCATCATACTTATCAAGATACCGCTCTATCACATCATTGATCGGCCCGGCAGCAGAGGGTCATGAGACAGGCGCTCCATATCCTCCTGACGCAACTTCACGAAGCGCGCGCGGTCTTCCTCGAGGGCATAGAAACCGGTGCCACCCATGTGTATTTTATTGGCGGCCGCCCTCGGGTGCGCCCGGCGATAGTCGGAGATGAAGCGGGGAATCTGAGTGAATACAAACACACGCGACAGATACACGGCCTGGTATCGGCCGAGATCAGCATCTTCATCGGTAATCAGCTCGTAAGGTATGCCGTGGTCACGGAGGTAACCGGCAATTTTGAGCAACACGAGATTGGGATGTCGGGTACCTTTGCACAGGAGGTCGGCATCCACCAGCCCTACGGGCTTACGCGTATTCAGTTGTCTTTTTGCCATTCGAACGTTATCTTACGGACATTCACCATCCGCCGCCGAGCGATTTGTAAAGATTGATGACGGTGCGGTAGCGGTCGAGCAGGGCGTTTGACACACCTATCTGGGCGTCGAAGTAACGGCGCTGGGCATCGAGCACGTCGATGTAGTTGAGTGTGCCGCCGCGGTATTGCAGGCGGGCAAGCTCTACGTATTTCCAGGCGGCGTTGCGCAGGGCGGTCTTCACCTCGTA
The DNA here is from genome assembly GCA_947646295.1 of uncultured Bacteroidales bacterium. Taxonomy (GTDB): domain Bacteria; phylum Bacteroidota; class Bacteroidia; order Bacteroidales; family Muribaculaceae; genus CAG-873. The sequence goes on along the minus strand of CANSGE010000188.1, from coordinate 3,218 downwards.
GTTCTGCCGGCATTTATCGTAGGCTATAAGCGCATTGTTGACTTCAGTGAAAGCCGTGATGACCGTCTTTTCGTAGGCATAGCGGGCTATGTCGTATTCGGCTATGGCAGCCTGATAGCGTTTTTTACGTTTACCGAAATCGAATACCGGCGCCACAATGTTGGATATGAGATATGTGTAGGGAGATTTGAGGAAGTCGGTGAGCGAATTGTTTTCCAAGCCGCCGTAGAAGTTGATGCGGAAGGAGGGGAAACGGTTGGCATAGGTGAGTCCGACGTTTGCCATTGCAGCTGCGAGGCGTTGCTCCGCGGCGCGTATGTCGGGGCGGCGTTGCAGTATTGTCGAGGGAAAACCTACTGTGAGGTCTTCGGGCAATGCGCTGGCGGCGAAACGGCTGGCATAAGGCAGCGAGTCCACCGGGAACTCGCCCATGAGCACTGTGAGGGCGTTGCGCGCCTGGGCCACCTGCTGTTCGAGATTAGGCACCAGGGCGGCCGTCGATGAGTATTCGACCTTTGCCTGCTGGTATACCGTTTCCGATGTCAGACCTCCCTCAAAGCGCAGACGCGCCTGCTCGAGCGCCTCGCTGCGGGTATGGAGAGTCTCCTTTACGATTGAGAGCTCATTGTTGAGCGCCGTATAGTAGAAATATGCCGTTGCCGTATTGGCTATAAGGGTGATCTGCATGGCGCGCAGGTCTTCCACAGTAGCGATATAATTGGCACGGCCATTCTCCCGGGCCCACTTCATGGCCCCCCAGAGATTGACCTCCCAATTGAGTGTGGCTTTAAGCGACAGCTCGGGATTTCCCGTCCAGCCCTCGCCATGATAGTCGAGACGCTCGTGATTTCCACCCACGAGGAGACCTACTTCAGGCAGCAGTCCGGCATTGGTCTCGCCCCAGAGGGCTCGGGCACGCTCTACCTTGGCAGCCGCCGCGAGGATGTCACGGTTGTTTTGCAGCGTGGCGCGTATCATCTTCTGCAGGATGGAGTCGGTATAGAATTCATACCACTTCATATCAGCTATCGACATGGAATCGAGCTGCAGACTGTCTTGAAAAGTGAGCGGCAGCTTCAGATCAGGCTTGCTCAGGCGTCCTGTGCCCGAGCAGCCCGTCAGCGCGAGCGCGGCCAGCAATGCGATTGTATATATTATTGTATGTATTCTCATTTGTCAGTGTTTTTTGATACGGCTGCGTGTAGCACGCTTGGCCTTGTCGATCATCACAAAGAAGAACGGCACGAAAACGATGCCTACAGTGATGGCCATAAGCATGCCGAAGAATACGCCGGTGCCTATGTCGCGGCGGGCGGCGGCGCCCGGTCCGGTGGCTACGAGCAGCGGCAGCAGGCCGAGGATGAAGGCCAGCGAGGTCATCACTATCGGGCGGAAACGCAGGCGCGCCGCCATCACGGCAGCCTTGACGGCATCGGCGCCGCGGTCAACTTCTTCCTTGGCATATTCTACGATAAGAATTGCATTTTTGGCCACGAGGCCCACAAGCATTACCAGACCGATCTGGAAGTAGATGTTGTTTTCCAATCCGAGCACCCACACACCGAGGTATGCCCCCAGGCCCGCCACCGGCAGCGAGAGGATGACGGCCAGCGGGACTGTCCAGCTCTCGTAGAGGGCTGCCAGCACGAGGAACACAAATACGAATGCCAGACCGAGCACGAGGCCCGTGTTGCCGCTCTCATGCTGTTCCTGATATGAGAGTCCGCTCCATTCCACACCTATATTCTCGGGCAGGTGGTCGCGCACGATGGATGTAAGGCGTTCCATGGCCTGACCGGTACTGTAGCCGTCGCCGGCCTGACCGCTGATGGTGGCCGAATAGAACATATTGAAGCGCTTGATCGTGCCCGGGCCGGTAGTGTAGTGCGTGGTGCCGAGCGACGATATGGGCACCATCGCGCCATTGGATGCGCGCACCGAGAACATATTGATATTCGAGCGGCTCGAGCGATATGGAGCCTCGGCCTGGATATAGACGCGATAGATGCGGTTGAACATGTTGAAGTCATTGACATATACCGATCCGGTGAAAGCTTTCATAGTCGAGAATATGTCGGATACGGGTATACCCTGCAATTTAGCGCGGTCACGGTCGACATTGAAATACAATTGCGGGATATCGGGCTGCATCGACGACGAGAGGTCGGATATCTCGGGGGATGCTGCCGCATAGCGGCGCAGGGTGTCGACGGCGGCCTGCAGGTCGGTGTACGATGCGTCGCCGCGGGCCTCAAGTATCATCTCGAAGCCGCCGGATGTACCAAGGCCGGGGATGACGGGCGGAGTGAACACATAGACGTTGCTCTCCGGGTAATCAGCCAGGGCTTCCTTGACATTGCGGCGTATGGCCTCGAAATCATCATTTTGGCGCTCATCGAGCGGCTTCAGTATCACGGTCAGGGCGGCGTGGGCGGGATTTGTGCCCACACGGGGCGACGAGCCGGTGACATTGAGCACATCCTCGACATCGGGATCCTGCACGAGCGCCTCGATGGCGCGCTCGGTCACGGCGCGAGTGCGCTCGATGGTCGAGCCCTCGGGCAGCTCAAGCTCCACGGTGAAGAATCCCTGGTCTTCCTGCGACATGAAGCTCTTGGGCACAAAGTAATTGAGCACCACAATGAGCAGCATGATGGCTACGAAGACCGTCAGCGACACCTTGGGGCGCGCCAAGGCCCGGCGTATCACCTTCACATAGTATTTGCATGCGCGCAGGAGCGAATAATTGATCAGACGGAAAAACGAACGCTTCCGGCCGCCGCTCTCGGGCCGCAGAATCTTGGCGCACATCACCGGCGACAAAGTCAACGCCACTATGGTGGATATGATCACCGATACGGCGATGGTGATGGTGAACTGCCGGTAGAGCTGGCCGGTGATACCGGGCAGGAAGCTCACGGGGATGAACACCGCACACAGCACCAGCGACATCGCTATGAGCGCATTGCCGAGATTTTTCATCGCCTTGACGGTGGCCTCGGGCGCCGATATGCGTTCGGAATTCATGATACGGTCGACATTCTCCACCACCACGATGGCATCATCGACCACTATGCCGATGGCCAGGATGAGGCCCAGCAGCGTGAGCAGGTTGAGCGAGAAGCCGAATACGAGCATCACTCCGAAAGTGCCTATGAGCGAGATGGGCACGGCTATCACAGGAATGAGCGTGGCGCGCCAGTTCTGCAACGACAGGA
>CANSGE010000187.1 GCA_947646295.1 uncultured Bacteroidales bacterium | reverse complement strand
AGCCGCGGCAGCAAGGGCAAAAATGCCAAGCAGAAATTTATTAAACCTTTTGATTTTGTTTTTTCGCTTTGGGTTTGGTTTTGAAAACGTGATTGCCCAGATAGAGCGATTTATTGACCGGGAGAAGCGACCGGAAGAGCTCGGCAGCTTCGGCAAGAGTTCCTTTGAATTCGCCACCGGCGGCATTGAGGTGGCCTCCGCCTCCGAAATGTTCTGAACACAGGAGGTTGACAGGGAAGCTGTCGACTGATCGCATCGACACTTTCACGTATCCGTCTTCCTCGCGGAAAAAGGCTGAATACACGATTCCGGGAATTTCGAGAGGACGGTTGACAAGTCCTTCGGTATCACCTTTATTGTAATGGAAGCGGTTGAGTTCCTGACGGGAGAGCGTGATGAGGGCGGCCCCCATATCAGGGAATAGTTCCATCTTATTGAGCAGGGCGTAGGAATTGAGGCGCAGGCAATTTGCTGAATGTGTATTGAACTGAGCCTTATATATCTTAGCATTATCGGCGCCTTTTTTCACGAGCTCGCCGATGATGACGTATATATCAGGATCTGAAGCATTGTAAGTGAAGTTGCCGGTGTCGGTCATCATGCCTGTGAGGATACTCTCGGCAGCCGCCTTGTCGATTTCGGAGAAGAGACCTAATCCGCAGAGAACTTTAAAAAGCAGATAACATGTGGATGAAGCCTGAGGGCGTGATATGGTAACGTCGGCAAAGTCTTCCGGATCGAGATGATGGTCGATAAGTACTTTTTTCGCTTTTGAGGCGGCCACAAGCGGGCCAAGTTTATCTATACGGGAGAGAGCATTGAAGTCGAGACATACAATAAGGTCGGCATCACGGATAAGCTCAGCAGCGAAGTCGGGATATTTAGTAGCGTCGACTATTTCCTTAGCTCCGGGCAAATGGCGCAATTGGTCGAGCATGCGATCGGGAGTGATCACATACACGTCCTTGCCAAGTTGCTGCATCACACGCTGAAATGCGGTAGTGGAGCCGATAGCATCTCCATCGGGCGACATATGAGTGACTGCCACGATCTTCTGACTTTGGGCAAGAAGGTCGAGAAGGGCTTTCTTAGTCTTTTCGTCGATTGTCGGTTCAATCATTATATTCGAGTTCTTTTAATTGCCAAAGTTACGAAATTTTCCGTGCTTCGGTAATAAATATATGTTAAAAGACTCAGTCCTCATCACCGAGGTCGTCAAAATCGAAATCCCATCCATCATCCGACGCATAGGTATCGGTAAATCGAGCCAGCTCCCTACCATCACGTTTGGTAGGACGGCCGAGGCCTTTGCGACGGTCAATGAAGCCCGAAATTTTCACCACGTCAAGCAGATCGTATTGGTCTTGAGGCGTGATATTCTCAGCATAGCCGGGTACGAGTTTTGCTCCGAGGCGGTTCTGCGTGACGGCAAGCACACGGAATGAATATGTGACCGGCGACTTGCGTACGTGAACAATATCACCGACCTTAACTGTGCGGGCCGGTTTTACCGGATTTGTATCAGAGCCGATGGTGATACGGCCTTTCTTGCATGCGTCAGTAGCAATTGTACGCGTCTTATAGATGCGCACAGCCCAAAGCCACTTATCTATTCTGATTTCATCTGCCATATAAGTAATGGTTATAAGTATTTATCGACTCCGTTTTTGGATACAATCTCCCCACGAGCGATTTTTTGTTTCATGTACTCATACGCGTCGTGAAGCCGTGGGTTGGGAGTCTCCTTGTGCCATAGATGACGCACGAGACCACAGCGGAAGAGTTTGAAAGTTTTCACACCGGAGGCCTGCAGGCGCAGCTCAATGTCATTGTCTTCGGCACCCCAGCCTGTAAAACTTTCATCGTAGCCGTTGACTTTGAGCAGATCATTGCGCCAGAACGACAAATTGGCTCCCAGACCTGTACCGGTGGTGTGGTAGCGATGTGAGAGCCAGACAGACAATAGACGCGGAAGGCGTATGGCTTTCTCACGGTCCTTAAGCAAGGATAGGGAACACGGAGAAAAATACGCGCAAAATCGGCCGGTGTCACAAATCCGCGCGGAAGACTTTTCATTCAACCGCACCCGAGAGCCCTTGATATAGAAGCCCGGCTTGGCAGCCGCGATATGATCGGCTACAAAGTGACGTGAGAGTATCACATCGCCATCAATCTGCAAAATATAGTCGCCGGTGGCCCGGGCTATACATTTGTTTCGCATGGCCGCAAGGCGAAATCCATCATCCTCATGCCAGAGATGTATCAGAGGTACAGGAAAGCGAGACGCGAAATCTTCGATCAGCCGGCGTGTATCGTCGCGGGAGCCGTCATCGCCTATTATCACTTCATCAGGCATGCGGGTCTGCTTCAAGACGGATGTGAGACAAATGGCAAGAGCATCCGGACGGTTGTATGTGGATATGATGAGTGAAACTTTCACGTCTGAATCATTTGTTATTATACTTGCACATTGCATCCTGCGCGCCGGCAAGTACATAATCCTTGATAGCATCTACTGCTATTGCCACACGTTCCGGAAGGGCTTGGCGCTGCTCGGGAGTGAATTGGCCGAGTACATAGTCGATCTGACAACCGCGGGGAAAATCATTCCCTACCCCAAAACGCAGGCGGGCATAATTTTGCGATCCGACCATCTGGGCTATGTTCTTGAGACCATTGTGCCCGGCATCACTACCACGCTGCTTTATACGGATAGCGCCGAAAGGCAGGGCGATGTCGTCGACGACGATAAGCACATTTTCGAGGCTGATATTCTCCTTTTGCATCCAATATCGCACGGCATTTCCGCTCAGATTCATGTAAGTGGAAGGCTTGAGCAATACGAGTTGCTTGTTTTTGAGTCTCATCTGGGCCACGTCACCATAGCGCTCGGTCGTGAAAGCAGTGTTGGACGCCTCAGCAAAGGCGTCCAAAACAGTAAAAAATATATTATTGCGGGTACCGGCATAATCGGAGCCGAAATTAACCAAACCAACAATAAGGTAATTAATTATTTAGCAGCGGCAGCGGCAGCAGCGGCACCACGAGCGGCACGTGTGAGCTGAACGGCGCAAACTACTGCGTTCTTAGCGTTCATGAGTTCGAGGTTTTCGAAATTGAGGTCACCAACCTGAAGTGTCTTGCCGAGGCCGAGGTTGTCGACATTGATGACGAGACGTTCGGGGATATTGGTGTAGATAGCTTTCACGCGGAGTTTCTTCATAGAGAGTGAGAGCTTACCACCGGCCTTCACACCTTCAGCGTGGCCTTCGAGCTTGACGGGAACTTCAACAGCTACGGGCTTGTTGTCGCTCACTTCGAGAAGGTCGATGTGGAGGATGGTGTCCTTCACAGGGTGGAACTGTACGTCCTTGAGGACTGCCATACGTTTTTCGCCATTGATATCGAGCTCGATAGCGAAAATGTCAGGAGTATAGATAAGCTTGCGCACAGCGTCATTTGTAACGACGAGGTCTGTTGTGATCAAGCCTTTGGTTTCTTCTTTATTGATAGCCACGATTTTTTCACCGGGCTTGAGAGTGCCTGCGTAGGGGAGGTCGATAATTTCGCCGCCATTGAGCACTACAGGGATCTGATTGTTTGCGCGAAGAGCCTTGGTAGCCTTCTTGCCGAGCTCAGTACGGGGCTGAGCTGAGAGTTGGAATGTTTTCATTGTTTAAAAGTTGTGTTACTCAAAATTAAGTTTATTGCTCTTAATTTCCCATCACACGGTCAGGGCTAAAAAGCGGTGCAAAGGTAAGAATTTTCTGCGTGATTGCAAAATTTTCAAAGGGGAGAATTGTAATAATTTGCAATAGCGCAAAAAAAGAGTCCGCCGAGAGCTTATGCTCCCCCGGGCGGACTCATGCAAGCTGAGATTCGGGTTTATTTGTCTTTGTGCTCGTACTGGAGTGTGAGCGAGGGCTGGTCGCATACTTCAGCGGGGCCGAAATACTGGATGGGGCCAGGATAGATGTAGCATGTGTTCATAGCCCAGTCATCGCGCTGTGAAGCGAACTTGCGGAAAGGCGCTCCATCAAGGCGTACGAGTGCTTTTTGGATTACGGGTTTATCGGCACCGTTGCGGTGTTCGATGTTCATCATCATTGTGATAGGTATACCGCCAGCGATCCACTGAACAGAAGGCTTGGTGAGGTTGCGGATCGATGACATATAGCCTGTAACGCCGGCGTTGATGAGGCATGCGGCGTTGAAACCGAGAGCATAGCAATAGTCGGCATCGAAATTCGAGGGATCGGCGCAACGTCCTTCATATCCGAAGAAGTGGTGGAGCGACGAGAATTTGCCGTTGTATTTGCCTTCCG
>CANSGE010000186.1 GCA_947646295.1 uncultured Bacteroidales bacterium | reverse complement strand
GCGGCAAATTTATGGTTTTATTGTTTTATGGTCTCTTTTCTATTTTAAATGGGCTGCACGGGGTCATAGCATTTTCTGGAGGAGGAGGGCGTCGGTCCAGCGGGTGTGGCGGCGGATCCATGAGCGCAGGCGTCCTGCGGGGCGGTAGCCGCAGTTTTTGAATAGAGCAAGGGAGGGTGAATTGTCGACTGCCACGGTACACCATAGCTGATGTAGGCCGAGGGCGTCGGCACAGTATCCCGCCATCTGAGCAAGGGCTCCGGCTGCGTAGCCTCTGCGGCGGTACGTCTCATGGATGTAGATGCTGATGCAGGCCCGGCGATGGCGGGTGTCGATCTGGGTCAGGTCGACTGCTCCTACGGCCTCGCCGGTGGCCCGGTCGGCGACCACGAGGCGCAGCTCGCCGTCGCACAAGGGGTCGGAGGTATAGTTCTGTACGTATTCCCATACCTGCTGCCGCGAGACGGGCGCTCCGTAGGGCGATGCCTCGCGCATGTCATCGTGATTCTCCCAGAGAAAAATGCTGTCGACATCCTGCGGCTCCACCGCCCGGAGTGTCACTTGCTCGTGTAGTTGCATATCATATGGATGTGAATGGCTGACGGTCGACTATCGAACGCCCGAGTGTCAGCTCGTCGGTGTATTCGAGTTCGTTGCCCACGGCCACGCCGCGTGCGAGACGTGTGACGGCGGGCATCGGGCGGTCCAGTTCGCTGAGCTTGCGGAAGATGTAATATGCCGTGGTATCGCCCTCCATGGTAGGGCTGAGGGCGAATATCACTTCCTGCACGGTATCATCGGCGGCGACACGCTGCACGAGCGAGTCGATCTCGAGACTGCCGGGGCCAATGCCATCGATGGGCGAAATCACGCCACCGAGCACATGGTAAAGTCCGCGGAAGCTGGCCGTGCGCTCGACACTGAGCACATCGCGCACGGTCTCCACGACGCATACAGTGGAGCGGTCGCGACTCTCATCGGAGCATATAGGGCATACATCCTGCTCGCTGATATTGTGGCAGGAGCGGCAATATTTGATGTTGCGCCGCAAGTCGATGATTGCGTTGCCGAGGGCCAGGCTCTCGCCGAGATCTCGGCGCAGCAGGTAGAGAGCGAGGCGCAGTGCGGTCTTGCGTCCCACTCCGGGGAGGCGCGAGAGCTCGGTCACGGCATTTTCGAGCAATTGAGATTCGTATTCCTGTTCCATTTTTTTCAATCTTTAGCTTTGACGAAGCGGAATGTGGCTTTGTAGGCCGGAAACTCCAATATGAGGGCCGGTACCTCGCCGATGACATCCATGGTGGCGCTGGCATCGGTGTCGATACATTGACCATCGGCGGTGTACCACGTCAAGTCATATACGCCCGTCACAGGGGTGCGGCGCATGTGTCCTTTAAGGCGTCCGGACGTCCAGTCGGCCCGGGCATCCCCGGCACCTGATATATAAACAATCTCGTAGCCGCCTTGTCCGTCGGAAAGTGTGGCCAAGGTGTATTTTCCGCCGGGCCGTGCCAGCAGAGGGTCGGTATTTCTGTCGAAATATTGCCATCGGGTCTCGCGGGGATCACCCGATGCGGCGAGGCGCGCGGCCAACGTATCTACCGGGATGAATCCGCGCGACGCGCCGGGAGTAAGATGCAGGTCATCGCGCAGGAGGGTATCGGCGGCGCTTACATAGCTGCGCAACTCCACGGTGTCGGCGAAACTGAGGTCGACAGGGAGGGAAAATACGGCACGGCGGCTGCCCACTTCAAGCGAGGCACCCCCGGGGGCATATTCGAGCACTAAAGTGAGGCCGTGACGGCGTATATCGTCCTTGATACGGATCTTTTCGTTGCGGACGGGTATATCTTCTGCGCCGGAGCGGCTGCCATATTCGAAATCGAGCAATGCACCGGAGAGATCGTCGTCGCCGGCTTTTCCAGCCGACGTGACTTTTGCATATCGCCCGTAGCCATCACCGAGGCTCTGCCAGTCCAGGCGCCATTCGCAAGATGAACCGCCGGCCGGGGCAGCACGCAAAACGTATCGGGCCGAGAGTGTGCCGGGCGGGAGATGATGCCGCGAGCCGCGAGGCCCGGAGGCGCTTGCGGCCACTGATGCCAAGCCGAGGAGCAGCGCAAGAAGAAGGATTCTCATTGTCGGAGCAGCTCCCTTACTTTATCCACAAACTCGGTCTCGTCCATATCCCAGGGGAGCCAGTGCAGAGTGTGTCCACGGCGCTCCATGCCACGGAACCATGTCATCTGCCGTTTTGCAAACTGGTGTATGGCGATTTCGAGTCCGCTGTACATCTCGTCGTAGGTAATTTCGCCGATGACGTATCGGGTGAGATATTTGTATTCGAGACCGTAATATATCAGATCTTCGGGAGCTATGCCTGAGTCGAGAAGGCGGCGCACCTCGTCGACCATGCCTGCGTCGATGCGTGCCTTGAGGCGGCTGCTTATGCGGGCGCGGCGCAAGTCGCGGGGGATATCTACAGCCACAATGACGGCATCGAGGGGCTGCGGGGCGACGTCCCAGGGCGAAATCTCGGGATGATCCTTGTAATACCGGGCTATCTCGATGGCGCGTATGGCCCGCTGGGCGGTATCGACATCGGTGGTGTTGTGCATGGTCTTGAGCTGCGAGAGCATCTCGGTGAGCTCACTGAGCGACCGGCCTTGCAGACTGCGGCGCAACTGAGGATTCTCGGGCACATCGGGCAGCTCGGTGCCACGCACAAGAGCCTCGACATACATACCTGTGCCGCCGGCGATCACGGGCAACTTGCCACGCGCCGCGATATCATCGAGGCACGAGCGAGCCTCGCGGAGATACTGATATAGGTTGTACCGGGCTCCGGCGGGTGCTATGTCTATCATGTGATACGGCACTGAGCCGTATTCGTGGAGGTCTTTGCCGGTACCGAGATCCATGCCGCGATATATCTGGCGCGAATCGGCGCTCACGATCTCGCCGCCGAGTGCGGCGGCGCACTGTACGGCACGGGCAGTCTTGCCGGTAGCGGTAGGGCCTGTGATGACGAGCACGCGACCGTCCATCATGAGCGACCTCCCGTGAGCTTGTTCCAGAAACGGCGGGTGCGGAAGAATGGAGTATCCTGATTGGTGCGCGCCACGCGGAGCCATGAGACATCGGCGTAGTCGACATCCCACTTGCCGAAGTCGCGGAGACGGAAAGTGGGGCGGTAATGCTTGATGGGATAGAGGCGTCGACCGGTCTGGTCATACGTTTTCCAAGCCATCACGGTAGTGTATATGCGGTATATCTCGTCGGAGAATTCGGCGTTGAGGCGCGCCGAATTGAGGAGGCGCGAGATTTGCTCGAGCGTGTACCACTGACCATCGAGATTACCGGTATCGCGTGTTTCGACATCGTCGGGGAGAATCACGGCGTAGTGTATCATGTCGGTGGTCATATCGTAAGCTTTGCCCGTGTATAGAAAGCGGAGCTCGAAATTGTCGCGTCCGCTGAGGCGGGCGAAGAGCTTGCGGGCATCCTCTTCGTTGAGAAACTCGTGTGCACCGACTTCGGCCCGTGCGGGTGTATCGAGGCGGCCGTCGGCGCGCTCGGTGAGCTTCATATAGTCGCCTGAGAGGATGAGGAAACGCACCTGCGAGCTGTGCTCGCGGCGGTTGCTGGTCATCGGGCCGATGATCACACCCAGATTGGTATAGCGGAGCCACATGAAGTAAAGCGAGACCGCGTAGAGGCCCATGGGCATGATATTGAAGAAGAAGCGGTCGGGCGTGTTCATGTTGACATTGAAATAGTAGACGGCGTAGTACCAATACTCGATACCTGACAAAATGACCGAGACGCATAGCAGGAGCGAGAGCTGATAGCGCACCTCGCGGGAGTAGACGGATGCGACCACGCCCGTGCCGGGGCCGATGCCGTTGCGGGCCTGGCAGCGGCGGCAGAAGCCGGTGTTGTAGCCGCGTATGGCCTCCCAGGCGCATATGATGGCCATGACCGGGAAGAGGATGAGGCAGGTGATATAGGGGATATCCTTGTTGGTGGCCGACCAGTCAATGGCTCCGGCGAAGAGCATGCGGGTGTTGAGAATATTGATCAGCTCCATCACAATCGCTGTCCAGAAGAGTGTGAGCGAAGCCACACGCAGGGTGAGGACACAATTGGCGGCCGAACCGGTATTGCGGGAATTGGAATATGTGAAGAGAATGTATGAGAGAATGACGACCGGGAGGGGCAGCCAGTTCTTCGGGATGAAAAAAGCTAATGCGAGCACCAGCACAATCGCCCCGAAAGCGAGTGCCCAGTTGAGCCACAGGGCAAACATGATGCGTTGGGTCGCTTGTTGGGACGATGTC
>CANSGE010000185.1 GCA_947646295.1 uncultured Bacteroidales bacterium | reverse complement strand
CCACCGGGAGCAGCCACCTCCTTACGGTCGGCACCGCGGCTTACGCGTACATGATATTTTCCGGCATTTGATTGCGCGGATATGAAATTATTACCTGTGGTCCGGCACCAGGCCTCGGCATCGCGGGCAAATCCGGGATCTGTGGCTACTATTTCGAGAGTCTGCCCATCGGTGAGTGTCCCGACCGCTTCTTTGAGTTTCATGATCGGGCCAGGGCATGAGAGACCGCAGGCATCAATGCGGATTGAAGCGGTTTCTGAGGCCGGGGCAGGCTGTTGCTGCACCCGCGGAGCTGATGCGTCAAAAGGTGCCGGCTCGGGAAGAGCGGCTGTAGCCGAGCGGAATGTCTTGATGCCACCGACGAGGTTGCGCACATCATCAATACCATTGAGGCGCAGGATATTGGAAGCAAGATAACCCCGGAGTCCTACTCCGCAGTAAAGCACCACGGGTTTGTCCGCAGGGATTTCGGCGAAACGCGACCGCATGGAGTCAAGGGGTATATTGACGGCTCCCGGAATGGCACCTGCGGCATATTCCATAGGGGTGCGCACGTCGATGAGTGTAAATTCTCCCGGAGCTGCGTCGCGCAGCTGACGCCAATAGATTGGTTTCATCTTGCCACTGAGAATATTGCCTGCCACATATCCGGCAATAGCCACCGGATCCTTGGCCGACGAATACGGGGGCGCATAAGCCTGCTCGATACGTGTGAGATCGGCGACAGTACCTTGTTTTTTGATTATCTGGGCAATCACATCGATGCGCTTGTCCACTCCGTCAAATCCCACTATCTGAGCACCGAAAAGGCGTGCGTCGGCCGGAGAGAACACTATCTTGACAGTCATGGGAAGCGCGTCGGGATAGTATCCCGCGTGAGAAGAAGGGTGTATTGTAGCCGTGAGATAGTCGATACCATCGCGTTGGAGACGCTTTGCCGGCACACCGGTCGCGGCAACCGTCATGTCAAATACTTTCGCGATAGACGTACCTATGGCGCCTTCATATCTGATACTGTCGCCGAGCACCATATTATCGGCCACTATGCGGGCCTGGCGGTTGGCCGGCCCTGCAAGATAATTGAGCCACGTGCCACCAAGTACGGGATGGGTAAATTCGATAGCATCGCCGACCGCGTAAATGTCGGGATGGGATGTGCGCAGGTATTCGTCGACCCGGATACCCCCCAGCTGACCGAGGGCGATACCGGCATCCCGGGCGAGTGCTACGTTGGGGCGTACGCCGATGGAGAGAATCACCATATCAGCCTGCAGGCTGCGGCCATCGGCAAATTTGATTTCAAGCCCATCGGCATTGCGCGCGAAAGAAGCCACAGCGGTATTGAGATACAGTCGCACACCCTTTTCGACAAGATGCGCATGTACTATCTGAGCCATGGAAAAGTCGATGGGAGCCATTGCCTGAGGTGCCATCTCCACCACGGCAACCTCGACGCCTGCATGACGTAGATTCTCGGCCATCTCCAAGCCAATGAAACCACCCCCGACGATGACTGCGCGGCGTACTTTACCGGATGCAACCTCTGCCTTGATCAGATCAGTATCCGCGACATTGCGCAGCGTGTATATACCCTCGCTATCGATACCGGGTAGCGGAGGACGCACCGGGGACGCACCCGGAGAGAGCAGCAGGCGGTCATAAGTCTCCGTATATTGCGAACCATCAGGAGCAATGACAGTTACAGTTTTCGTAGCAGGGTCGATAGAGGTGACTTCCGAATTTACCCGCACGTCGATATTGAACCGCCGGCCGAAGCCCTCCGGAGTCTGCACAAGGAGCTTCGAGCGGTCTTCTATCACACCACCTATATAATATGGCAAGCCGCAATTGGCGTAAGAAATATATTCACCTTTCTCAAAAAGGATGATTTGGGCGTCTTCTGAAAGACGGCGTATTCTGGCTGCAGCTGTGGCTCCACCTGCCACGCCGCCTATGATGAGATATTTCATGTAGAGGTTGTTTAAAAAACGGGAGTCAATGTATTTTTTGCAAAGATATACAGCTTTCAGGTGATAAACAAAACAATTTGGTCAATTTGTACGTTTTATTCCACAGACCTTTTTTAAGAGGCCGTTTAAAAACAACCGATAGAATAAAACCTGATGAAAATACTTGTAGTGAATGGAAGTGCGCATCTGAACGGCTGCACTGACCGTGGATTACGCGAAGTAGAAAAGACACTCGCTGAGAATGGTATATCGACTGAACGTGTGAATATAGGCAACAAGGATGTGCGCGGCTGCATCGGATGTAATTTCTGCCGCGAGCATGGCCGATGCGTGTTCAACGACATAGTGAATGAGACTGCTCCGAAATTTGCTGAGGCCGACGGTCTGGTTGTAGGCAGTCCGGTCTATTACGCCGGATGCAACGGTCAGCTGCTGGCTTTTCTTGACCGTCTCTTCTACAGCACCGCCGGCACGGTAGACAAGACCATGAAAGTAGGCGCAGCCGTGGTATCGTCGCGCAGGGCCGGCTCGACCTCGGCATTCGATGAGATCAACAAGTACTTCACCATCAGCGCTATGCCTATAGTATCAAGCACGTATTGGAACGAAGTGCACGGATTCACCGCCGAAGACGTTGAAGCGGATCTCGAAGGCCTGCAGACGATGCGCAATCTCGGTAATAATATGGCGTATATCGTCAAGGCACTTGCCGCGGCACGCGCACACACAGCCTATCCCGAGCAGGAACGCTCCTCCTTCACAAGCTTCCACACCGAGGGTTAAGCCAGCAGAGCAATAGCAAGCATCGGCGGCAGGATCACAAGGACGTAAAATACCAATGATGCAAAGATGAAAAAGATGACACGCAGTACGCGGCGCGTGGTGCTTATCCTCAGATGTGCCATGCTCCTGTACACCGCCATGCACCCTATCGTCAGTATATATAAATAGGTGATGGTCGAGGCTAAGTCGGGCCAAACAGCCTCAAGCGGAAGGCTGACCAGACTGAAAGCAAGCACCGCATCCGACATATATATCGCCGCAAGCAGATACTCGGCAAAGTTGTACCGGGCCTCTCCCTTGCGGCGATTTATCAACATCAGAATCGGTATCGACGGAATAAACGTGAAAAAATACTGGAGCACGGTGGAATTGAGAAATCCGTCTATCAGAGCATTCGCCGCAGCTCCGGCTGCCACCGACGCATCGAAAATCGCAATCTTCGAAACTTCTGTATCTTCCGTGCCGATATTGAACAATGATGAACATGCCAATATCAGAAATGTAAGAATCAGGAGCAGCTGCACCGGAGCGGTGTATCTTACACGACAACCGCGGACGTAATCGGCGATGACTTTCCACGGTCGTATCAACAGATTGACGCATGTATACACTACGCCACGGTTGATGCGCGTAAGACCGGCAAATACCGACACCATGAAGCTGCGCGTCGACAGACGAGACGTGGAGGACGGCTGTCCGCAATGATGGCAATACATGACATCATCGGCCAACAGCCGTCCGCAATTTAGGCAATATTTGTCATTTGCGTCGGTCATACGGCGCAAAGTTACGTATTTTTCTTAATTCTTGATGATGAGTGTTGAGAAGTTTTCTACCGGCGGAGTGGTAAATTCTCCTTCGGAAGACATCTCAGCGGTCATATCTTCGCCATTGAACACTACCTGCGAGGGGAGCAGCCCGTCGGTCGTGGCAAGCGTAAGCCGCAGACGCGCGCCATACCCAAGTATGCGTGTGAGTTTTCCACCATCTCCGTAGATTATATCGAGGCGCGTATCTGGATTGTATGACGGATCACCCTTGATGTTTTCAAAGAGTTTCCAGCCATATGTCTCGGCATAAAGCTCGGTAGCTATTTCGGGTACGTAAAGGGTGGTCTCACGGTCCATGCGCGGGTCGAAGGTAAAATAAGAAATGGCCGGCGGCTCGATAGCCTTGATACGCACTTCGTTGAGATTGGCACAATCATAGAAAGCCTCAAACTCAATTTCGGCAAGGGATTCGCCAAATTCCATCACCCGCAGTGCCCTGCATCCATAAAACGCGAGCTGACCTATATGCGTAAGAGCGGGGGGCAGATCCATATATCGCAAGCCACTGCATTGTGCGAAAGCATAACCTCCGATGGATGTGACCGTGCGTGGAAGGCGTACGGTGGTGAGAGCGCCGCACTGCATGAAGAGGCCCTCGGGCACCGCCTCAAGCGCTTCGGGAAGCAGGGCTTCGGCAATCGAGCTGCATCGCAGGAAGATATACGAGCCAAAATCAGTGAGTGTGGACGGCATCACAACTTTTGTAATACCGGTACACTCCTGAAAAGCATATGCCCCGATGGATGTCAGTCCTTCGGGAAAAATCAGTTCCGTAATCGACGGACACAAT
>CANSGE010000184.1 GCA_947646295.1 uncultured Bacteroidales bacterium | reverse complement strand
AATGCTGAAACTCGGCAAGATGACCGACTTCCAATGCCACATGATTGAACACGCCGTAGGGGCTTACACCGATTGCAACCACGGTCAGGGTCTTGCAGTGATACACCCCGCACTCTACCGTCATTATCTGCCCGAAGGTACTCCGAAACTGGCACGAATGGCCCGTGAGGTATGGGGCGTTCAAGACAATGACGATTTGCGTGCGGCAACCACAGGTATCAATCTTCTTGAAGATTTTATTCAGGAAATTGGTATGCCTACACGTTGGAGCCAGATGGGTATCACTGATGAAAAGGTAATGCGCGATTCTGCCGACAGCTGCGTACTTACTCCCGGCTGCTGCAAGAAATTTACCCGCGATGAAATCTTTGAAATTCTGAAAGAACAACTCTGAAGAGGTAAAATTGGTAAGACTTACCGAAGTTTGTATTAAGCAAGTGTTACGAGGAATTGTTTAATTTGCACAACGAAATAGAAAGTAATACATATGAAGACAGTAACATTAAATAACGGCGTAGTGATGCCCCAGGTTGGCTACGGGGTCTATCAGGTATCTCCGGCCGAGTGTGAGCGTTGTGTTTCCGATGCTCTGAAAGTAGGCTACCGTATGATTGACACCGCACAAGCCTATCATAACGAGGAAGGCGTTGGAGCGGCTGTAAAGAAAAGCGGCATTGCCCGTGATGAGCTGTTCCTTGTGTCAAAGGTATGGATTTCCAATTATGGCTATGACAAGGCCAAGGCTTCGATAGATGAGAGCCTGCGCCGGCTTGGCACTGATTACATCGATCTGATGCTCCTTCATCAGCCATTCTGCGACCGCTATGGCGCATACCGTGCACTGGAGGATGCGTACAGGGCCGGCAAGCTACGCGCCATCGGAGTGAGCAATTTCTACCCTGACCACTTTATAGATCTTGCAAGTAATGTGGAGATTGTCCCGGCGGTCAATCAAGTGGAAACTCATGTATTCGACCAGCAGACGTCGGCGCAGGCTTACATGAAGGAATTCGGCACCCATATGATGGCTTGGGCTCCTCTGGCTGAGGGCCGCAACAATTTCTTCTCCAATCCAGTACTTGAGTCAATCGGACGCAAATATGGAAAATCGGTGGCGCAGGTTGCACTGCGCTGGCTCCTGCAACGCGATGTGATCATTATCCCGAAGTCTGTACATGTCGAGCGCATGCAGCAGAATCTTGATATTTTCGATTTTGAGCTTTCGCAGGAAGATATGGATGCCATCGCCGCACTCGATACGCAGCGAAGCCTCTTCTTTGATCATCATGATCCGGAGGTTGTGAAAATGTTTATGAGTTGGAGATAAGAGTGATACAATGAAAAAAATATTTAAAACTATCATACTGGCGATAGGGGCGCTTGTGGCTCTGAACGCTTGCGCTCAAAAGCCCGCAGCTGAATCAAAAGATAAAGATATGAAATCAATCGTAGTATATTTTACACATTCCAACAATACAGGCCTGGCCGCGCAGCAGCTGGCGCAACTCACAGGTGCCGATCTGGTGAGACTTTTGCCTGCCGAACCTTATTCTACAGCCGATCTTGACTGGACAAATGAACAGTCGCGCTGCACGCAGGAACATCTCAATCAGACTCTGCGTCCCGCCATCAAACCGCTGGAGGTGGATTTCAGCCAATACGATACCGTATATATAGGTTTCCCGATCTGGTGGCACGAAGAACCCGCTCTGATACGCACGTTCCTCGATAATACCGATTTGAAAGGGAAGCAGCTATATCCCTTCTGTACCTCATATGAGAGTCCGATGTCGGAAGCCGATGCCACTTTGCAGGCCGGTTATCCGGATCTCATGTGGCATACCGGTCTGCGTTTCCCTGCAAGCAAGGAGCAGATCGAGAAATGGCTGAATGAATAGCACGCCACATTAATAATATCTAACAATAATAAATACGGATCCGCGATGAGTATACTCAAGGCAGATCCGTATTTATTGTGAGTGAGCGGTGGGGTCGGCTATTCGAAAAGGTTTTCGGCAGGGTTGGCTTGCTCGGTGAGTGTGAGCCATGAGTAGCGGCTGGCGCTGAAGGTGAGGTGGATGCCGAGCATTTTGCCGATCTCGCGCAGGGCGCCGGCGACGTTTGCGCGGACGGTGCTGAAGTAGTCGCTGCCGCGGTTTTCGAGCAGGGGGAAGATGTATTGTGCTCCGGGGGTGCGGTAGCGGTCGAGTATGCGGCGCGCTTTGGGGAGGAGCCGGATGCGCTGCTCGATGCCCCGGCGGCGTTTGCGGAAGGTGAGGTATCCGTCGGTGACGTTTTCGGGGCGCAGGTTGGCGATGTCGGCGAGTTCGAGGCCTTTGCAGTAGAAGCTGAACATGAATATGTCGCGCGCCAGGCTGAGGAATGATGTGACGTCGAGGCTCAGCGTGGCGACTTTGCGCAGGTGAGCGGGGTCGATGGCTTTTTGGGCGGCTTTTGCGCCGACGGGGCCTACGGCCGTGCTGATGTCGGCAAACCAGCTGCCCATCATCTGGCAGCGGCCTTCGGCGTTGGCCTGGTTGAGGAGGGTCTTGAGTGTGCGCATGTAGAATGCGTGGGTGGCGGGCTCTATGCCGCGGCTTTTCAGGTAACGGTCGTAGCCGGTGATGAAGTTGGCGTCGATCCGGTCGAGGCGGGGGGAGCTGTCGCCGAGGTAGGCGGCCAGGGAGTTGTGCAGGCTGCGGTATGAATTGACGGTGCCGGTGTGGCGCTGACTTTTCAGGATGAGGTAGCGCTGCCAGATGTAGTCGAGGATGTTGTCGGGGTCGCCTGTCTGATGGGGGCTGTGGGTCTTGAAATCGGAACGGAAGTAGCGGCCGACGGAGGCGATGCTGCTGTCGATGGCGAAATCTGCTCCGGCCGTGAGGATGCGGTGGTCGTAGGAGTGGAGTGTGGTCTCCTGGCGGCGGAAGGCCGTGGCGACCTCGTCAAGCGGGAATGTCCCGCGGGTGTTGGTAAAATCTTCGATGATGCAGTAAAGTACCTTGAGGCCATGGATGATCAAGGGGCGGAAGGTATTCCGCACCTCGATCTTGGTGGCCCGGATGCCCGCGGGGATTTCGCATTTGTGGCCGTCGCGCGTGAGTGTGAATACGACTTCGCCGCGCTCGGTGGTGCTTCCGGGGCGTTTTACTTCGACTGAAAGTTTTATCAACGTATGATGCTGTCTTTGATGCTGTCGACTATGTAGCGGACGTCGTCGTCGGTGACCCAGGGGCCGGCGGGAAGGCAGATGCCTACTTTGAATAGGGCTTCGCTGATGCCGTTGACGTAGGCGGGCGCGTTTTTGTAGACGGGCTGGCGGTGCATGGGCTTCCAGAGGGGACGGGCCTCGATGTTGGCCGCGTCGAGCGCCACGCGCAGGGCCTCGACGTTGTCGTTGGGCTGGCAGTCAGTGGTGGCCGATGATGCTGCATGTATCACGCCGGCCGCGCCGCCGACGGCGCCGGTGATGATGGTGCGGTAGGCGTTTTCCTGACCTTTGATCCGGAGGTCGGGGTCGAGGGTGGCGGTGCAGAGCCAGAAGTTGGAGTCGTAGTCGGCCGAGGGGGCGGTGTGCATGGTGATGCCGGGGACGTCGCGGAGCAGCTCGCAGTAGAGCTCCTGCACGTGGCGGTGATGGGCGATGTGGGCGTCGAGGATGGTCATCTGGCCGCGGCCGATGCCGGCGCAGATGTTGGACATGCGGTAGTTGTATCCGATGGCTTCGTGCTGGTAGTAGGGGTAGGATTCGCGGGCCTGGGTGGCGTACCACATGATGGTGTTTTTGTCGTCGGCGTTGTCGCAGATGAGCGCTCCGCCGCCGGAAGTGGTGATCATCTTGTTGCCGTTGAATGAGAGCACGCCGTATTTGCCGAATGTGCCGAGTACCTGGCCGCGGTAACGTGAGCCGAGGCCTTCGGCGGCGTCTTCAATCACCGGAATCTCATAGCGGTTGGCAATATCCATGATTTTGTCAATCTTGTATGGCATACCGTAGAGAGCCACGGGGATGATAGCCTTCGGCTTCTTGCCGGTCTTGGCGATGCGGTCTTTGATGGCCGCTTCGAGCAGGTCGGGGTCCATGTTCCAGGTATCGCGCTCGGAGTCAATGAATACGGGGGTGGCGCCGAGGTAGGTGATGGGGTGGCTTGAGGCGCAGAAGGTGAATGACTGCACCAATACCTCGTCGCCGGGGCCGACGCCGCATGCAATCAGTGCAAGGTGTACGGCTGCGGTGCCGGCGGAGAGTGCCACGACGGACTTTTGGAGGGGGGCGGCTCCCTGGCGATGGTCAACGAAGTTTTCGAGGTCGTGCTCAAAGCCGTTGACGTTAGGGCCGAGGGGCACTACCCAATTCTGATCGAAAGCTTCTTTTATAAAATCCTGTTCCTTGCCGCTCATGTGAGCGAGGCAAAGGAGTATGCG
>CANSGE010000183.1 GCA_947646295.1 uncultured Bacteroidales bacterium | reverse complement strand
CGGCGTGCACAGCCCGCGCATAGCCGTGCTCTCGCTCAATCCCCATGCCGGCGACGGTGGTCTGCTGGGCACGGAGGAACAGGAAATCATCATACCCGCCATAGCCGAGGCGCGCGACCGCAAGATCATGGCTTTCGGCCCTTACGCAGCCGACGGTTTCTTCGGCTCGGGCCGTTTCGTGAAATTCGACGGCATCCTGGCTATGTACCATGATCAGGGACTCGCGCCTTTCAAATCCATGGCTATGGAGTCGGGGGTCAACTTCACCGCCGGCCTCCCCATCGTGCGCACATCACCCGACCACGGCACCGGCTACGACATCGCCGGACGTGGCGAAGCCTCGCCCGAATCGATGCGCAACGCCATCTATGCAGCCATCGACATCTTCCGCAACCGCCGCAGCGAGGATGAAGCCCATCGCTCACCTCTCCGCAAACAATATCGCGAAAAAGGCGCTGATAACGTCGTACTTGATCTCACAGGAGAATGAATTTCGCAATCATAGCAGCCGGCGAAGGCTCACGCCTCGCAGCCGAGGGTATCGCAGCCCCCAAGCCGCTCGTCATGCTCGACGGGAGGCCGATGATCGCGCGTCTCATCGACATATTCCGCCAAGCCGGCGCCGAGTCAATCAGCGTGATCGTCAATGAAGAGATGCACCAAGTGCAGGAATATCTGGCCGAATGTCGCGACAGTCTGCCCATCCCGCTCAATATCGTGGTAAAATCCACGCCCGGATCAATGCACAGTCTGGCCGCGCTTACAGAAGGGCTGCCTGAGGGCAAATTCATCCTCACTACCGTCGACACCATCTTCCGCGACGAAATCTTCCGCGACTACGCAGCCGCATTCGCCGCCGCGCCAGCCGATACCGCTCTGATGGGCGTCACCGACTATATCGACGACGAAAAACCACTCTACGTAGGCGTCCGCCCCGACATGACCATCGATGGATACTACGACGCCCGCCCGGACGATATCCGCTATATCTCAGTGTACGGGCTGCGCAAGGACATCGCCTGCCGCGTGCTGGACGAATGTATGTCGGCCGGCAAGCTGCGCATGCGCCAGTTTCAGCGCGCCCTGCTCGAATTGCCGGATTACACCCTGCGCGCTTATCCGCTCGGAAAGGTTTTCGACGTGGATCACGCATCGGATATCGAAAAAGCACGTGATTTTCTGAAAAACGAATGAGACACATTAATTATATAGTAGCGCTGATCATATTCGCAGCCCTGCAGGCTTGCTCGGCCAAGGCGGAGAAGACCTCCGCTCCGGCTGCAAAATTCGAAGAGCGGGGACATTTTTCCGCCGATTCAGCCTATGCCTACACGGCACGGCAAGTCGATTTCGGGCCGCGCACACCCGGCTCCGCCGCCCACGATGCCTGCGCAGCGTGGCTTGAGGAAAGCCTGCGCAGCTTTGGCGCCGACACCGTGATGACGCTCCGGTCAACAGCCACCGCATGGGACGGCTCGTCAATCCCGGTACGCAATATCTTCGCGCGTTTCAATCCCGGCGCCACCACACGCATACTCCTCACCGCACACTACGATACACGCCCCTGGGCCGACCATGAAAGCGACCCGGACAGACATCATACCCCGATTGACGGCGCCAACGATGGCGCATCCGGCGTGGGCGTACTGCTCGAAATCGCCCGGAATCTCGGCTTGAATACACCTGAAATCGGCGTCGATATTCTCCTCAACGACTGCGAGGACTCCGGCTCGCCGGCCTTTGCCGACGCTCAAGGCGATACTGAGGACACATGGTGTCTCGGCACACAGCATTTTGCCGCAAATCTCCCCTACTCAGCTGTCGACCGCCCACGCTTCGGCATACTGCTCGACATGGTGGGTGGACGCGACGCGCGCTTCCACAAAGAATACTTCTCGGCCATGCGCGCACCAGCCGAAACGGCAAAAATATGGTCGATGGCCGCCAAACTCGGCCTCGGCGACAAATTTCCGGCTCAAGTCGGAGGCGCCATCACCGACGACCATCTCCCGCTGCTCGACGCAGGCATCCCCACCGTGGACATCATTGAAAATCAGAATGCCGTCACCGGATCGTTCAACCCCACATGGCACACCCTCGACGACAATATGGACAATATCGACCGTACATCCCTCGATGCAGTAGGCCGCGTGGTGCTCAACATTATCTACTACGAAAAAATCTGACAATTATGACAATAGACGAAAAACAGCAGGAAATCATTGAAGAATTTTCAGAAGTCAACGACTGGATGGACCGCTATGCCATGATCATCGATCTCGGCAATCAGCTTCCCCCCATCGACGAAAAGCTCAAGACTCCCGAGCACCTCATCGAAGGCTGCCAGAGCCGCGTATGGCTGGATGCGCAGCTGCGCGACGGCAAAGTATATTTCACAGCCGACTCCGACGCCATCATCGTGAAAGGCATCATCTCACTGCTCATCAGCGTGCTCGACGGCCATACACCCGACGAGATACTCGCCTCCGACCTGCATTTCATAAATGCCATCGGCCTGGGTGAACACCTCTCGCCCACCCGCTCCAACGGCCTGCTTGCCATGGTCAAGCAGATGCGTCTCTACGCACTCGCCTTCAAAGCCAAGCAAGAAAATTAACCACCTAATACCTAATCCTTATGTTCAAAAACCAACCAAGCGGGCTGTACGTCCTTTCGCTGGCCAATACCGGCGAACGTTTCGGCTACTACACCATGCTCGCCATCTTTCTGTTCTACCTGCAGGCCAAATTCGGGTTCGACTCTACATGGACAGGACAGATCTTCTCAATTTTCCTCGCGCTCGTATACTTCATGCCGCTGGTAGGTGGCTGGCTCGCCGACAAATGGAGCTTCTCCAAATGCGTCGTTACGGGTATCGCCATCATGTTTGTGGGCTATGCGCTCATGTCGGCTCCCACGGCAGTGCGCTCCGATTTCTCCATGATGATACTCTTCGCCGCCCTGCTGCTCATCTCGGTTGGCACGGGGCTCTTCAAGGGTAATCTTCAGGTGATGGTCGGCGACTTGTACAATAATTCAAAATACGGTGACCGCCGCGACTCGGCCTTCTCCATTTTCTATATGGCCATCAACCTCGGCTCCATGTTTGCCCCCATGGCAGCTGTCGGACTCAAGAACCTCGCGCTTTCGAGCCACGGCTTCCTGACCAACGACCCCATGGCCGCCACCGTGTGCAACTGGTGCCTCGACACCGACGGCTTCACCAACATGGCCCTCTCCGAGGAGAAACTCAAGACCATGACCGAATTTGCCACCGAAAAAGGCATGGCACAGGGAGCCGACCTCGGAACATTCCTCACCGGCTATCTCAATGATTTCGCCGGCCAGTGCGACGTGGCCACAACCTCTATCATGGAATTTGCCCGTGAATACATCACTACATTCTCCCTCGGCTGCTCATATGCTTTCGGCCTCGCCTGCGTATCGCTCATCATCAGCATCCTCATCTACACACTCGGCCGCAAGACATACGCCCATATCATCACCGACAAGAAAAACGCCGCTGCCAAAAACAGCACCGAAAAAGTGCGCGAACTCTCGCCCGAGCAGACAAAACAGCGCGTCGTGGCTCTCCTGCTCGTATTTGCCGTGGTGATCTTCTTCTGGATGGTATTCCATCAGAATGGCCAGACACTCACCGAATTTGCCAAGAGCTGTACCTCACCCGACGCTACCGGATGGACTCGCATCGGCTTCAACATCTGGGCGCTCGTATCGGCAGCCGCAGGCGTCTACGCCCTCTTCGGCTTCTTCCAAAGCTCCACAGCCAAAGGCCGCGCCGCTTCCGGCATCGTACTTGTCATAGCCGCCGCCATCATCTGGTATATCTATTCGCTCACACCCGACACAGTCAACGGTGTCGACCCCGCTCTCTATCAGCAGTTCAATCCCTTCTATGTGGTAGCTCTCACCCCCTTCTCAATGGCTATCTTCGCATGGCTTGGCAAGAAAGGTAAAGAGCCCTCGGCTCCCCGCAAAATCGGCTACGGCATGGTGATGGCTGCCTGCGCTTATGCTGTCATGGTGCTCGCGTCACTCAACCTCGTCGGTACCAACGGCTCCGTTTCGCCCAACTGGCTCATTTCTACTTACCTCCTGCTCACTTTCGCCGAACTGCTTCTCTCACCGATGGGCATTTCGTTCGTATCCAAGGTGGCTCCTCCCAAGCTCAAAGGCTCAATGATGGGCGGATGGTTTGCAGCTACAGCCGTGGGCAACTATCTGGTGTCCATCCCCATGATTCTCTGGGGTAAGATTCCCGTCGCTGTCATCTGGGGTATCCTCATCGTCATCTGCCTCCTCTCGGCCGGCTTTATCTTCTCCATCATGAAGAAACTCGAAGCCGCCACAAGCGACGAAGCTGCTCCCGAAGCCGCTCCGCAGGCTATCGAAACTGTAGAAGACGACGCCATCTGATCCTAAGACCTCTTCAATACAGCAAGCCCCGCGC
>CANSGE010000182.1 GCA_947646295.1 uncultured Bacteroidales bacterium | reverse complement strand
TGCCTTGTGATTGTACCCTAGTTATAACCCGTCCAACTTTTGGGGTGCAGTTCACTGCGACCCCTGGGGTTATGCTGACAATCGGCTCTCCGAGCCGATGCCTCTATCCCTCCCTCCCAGGACGTACAGGCGCTGCACAGGCGCGTCAGCCTATAGTCTTATGGTTTTATGGTCTTTAATAAGGGCGGTGGGGTGGCGATCGTATTCGCGCGTCAGCTTATAGTCCTATTGTTTTATGGTCTTTATTCACTGTATCCCAGCGCATTACTATTTCAATAAAAAGTATTTTGAAAAATATACCAATTTTACTTGCGAAACGTCATTGCGCGCACTACCTTTGCGTCACGAATAATTTCTTAAAACCAATATATAATGAAAGCAAGCGTAGTAAAATTTCCTCAGATAGTAGCCGAAGCCTTGGCAAAGGCCGATTGCGCCCTTGCAGGCGAGGTATATCAGGCCATCATGGCACACGAATTGTTTGGCACCGAGCCGACGGGGCTTTCCGCGGCCGCGGATGCTCTATATACATTGTGCATGCAGTTTGTGAAGCAACCCGTGCGCCGACCTGCCAAAAAAGCCCAACCGGAGAGTGCCCCTACCGCCGCAGAATCAGCAAGCCCTGCCGTTCCCGAAACCATCGCCCCCATATCGGAGACACCCCCGCCCATAGCCGCAGCTGCGCAGGTACCTCAGGTGGTGCCTGAGCCGATATTCCCGGATCTCACGGCTCCGCGCGTCACCACACTCCAATCTGCTCCGCGTCCCGCGAGCCGCGAGCCCAAGGCTCCTGAGCGCCGGCAGCGGTATCTCAACCGTATCCGTGGTAAAGCCAAGCGTCAGCAGCAGCCCGTGCGTATAAAAATAAAAGAGCGGAAACCCGGAGGCTCCCGCTCTTTGATAAAGGTATACAGGTAAGCTTGCGCTTATCGGATGAAGACTTTGCTTACACGGCTGCCTTGGCGCATGATGTAGAAGTTGCCCGGTACGGGATTCTCGATCTGTACGCCCTGGAGGTTGTAGAATACGGCAGGAGCCTGCTCGCCGGCCTCAACACCGTTGATACCGGAGAAGATGCCGCTCTGTTCGAAGCCGCGGTTGCCGGTGCCCTTGTAGATAGCGCCGTCGGTGAGAGTGGTCACGTCGTTGGTCTGGTCACCGTTGCCGTTGTTGAATACCACGCCGGTAGAGCCGAAGGGTATCACGTACTGCCACAGGTTGGTGTATGCGGAGGAGCTGGTGTTGCGTTCCATTTCCACGCCGGGCCAGTTGGTGGATTCCTCGCCGCCCCAGTAGTGGATGTATACGGTGCTCCAGTTGGTGATGGAGTTGTCGTAGTAAACGGTCATGCCGGTGGGCTGGGCGATCTTGGTATATGTGGCTGAGCCTGTCTTGGTCTCGGTGCCGTCGGTAGCGCTCCAGCTTACGGTCACCTGGTCGCCGATGTTCATGTTGTCGCCGAGAGTGAATTTGGCTGTGTTACCGGATACATTTACCTGAGCGCCGTTGCCGATCTTGTACCAGGCTGATGTGGCGTTGCTTACGGTCATGGTCACCTCTACGCGGTCCACGAAGTTGCCGCCGGCGGGGTTGAGGCGCACGGAGGGTGATGCTGTCACGTTTACGTCGACGGGTTTAGCGTTTGTGCCGCCGTCGTATTCGTAGTAGGTATCGCCGGTGATGCCGGTGATGTCTTCGGTCTTGTCGCCGCCGTTGCTGAAGATTACGTTCACTTCGTCGAGGTCATCGAATGTGCAGTAATAGAATGTGCGGCCGTCGATTTCCTTGGATTCGCTGAGTGTCTTGCCGGGCCATACACCGCAGGGTTCGATAGTCTTGCCTGCTGAGTTTTTGCCCCATGCGTACATTGTGGGAGCTTTGGCGGCTGTCACATATACGGTGATGGAAGCGTTGGGATCGACTTTCTTGTAAGTCACGGTGCCGGAGTATGAAACGCCGTCGGAGCCGGTGGCGCTCCAGGTCACAGCCACGCTCTCGCCGTAAGCGAGGTCCTTGCCGATGGTGAATGTCTTGCTTGAGCCCTCTGTGAGGGTTACCTGCTGGCCGTTGCCTATCTTGTACCAGCCAGCCACGGCAGCTGCGTTGAGTGATGCTGTCACGGTGATTTCCTCGGTGCGGAATGCGCCGCCGGCGGGTGAGAATGTCATGGCTGCAGAGCCGATGGCGTCGTCAGCGGTGTAGTATTCAGTGGTACCGGGGTCGTCGAATGTAGGATTGCCGCCCTTGGATACGGGAGAGGTAGCGTAGATGAACTTGCCGTCTTCGCCTACCTTGCCGCCCTTCCAGTCTTTGACGAGCACGCGTACCTGACCCTGTGTCTTGGGAGCGTCCACGGTGATTGTGCCGCCGCCTTGGTAGGTCTTGCCTGTCACGAGGTCGGTGTATGTGCCGGCGGGTACGTTGCTGAATGTGGCGCCGCCGTTGAGGGCTACAAGAGCGTAGCTGTCTTTATAGGCACGCTTGAATGCCCAGCCGCCGTTGGCCGAGCAGCCGTCCCATGTGTACTGGCCTTTACGCAGAGCGGGCACTGCGGCACGGATCTGGTTGAGGCGGATGATGTGCTGTGAGAGGTCGCCGCCCAGTGTGGTGGCAGCGTTGCCGCTGGCGGTGTATACGCCGAAGTCGGATGCCGATACAGAGCCTTCGAGATAGTTGCCGAAGTAAGCGCGGCCTGAGTCCTTGACGGGCATGTCTGTGCCGCCGGCGTCTACCTTGCAGCCTTTCTTGAATTCAACTTCCGAGCCGTAGTAGATACAGGGGATGCCGCGGAATGTGAACATCAGGGCGAGGTTCTCGGCCCACTGTGCTGTGCCGCCGTTGAAACGTGTGCCGTCGTTGGGGCCCGGGCAGTAGTCGTGGGAGTCCACGTACACTACGTTGAATGATGCGTCGTTGTAGTACTTGTCGCCGCTCTTGGCTACACCTACCACTGCGGCGGCATTGTTGAAGTTGTAGTGCGCCGGGAAGTCGATGATCGAGAAGTTGGAGTAGTCGCTGTAGTCAGGCTCGTGCCATGCACCGTTTTTCATGAATACGTTGTCGGATTCACGCTGGATGCTTTCTTCTTTTTCGCAGAGAGCCATGTTGCCGGGACGTGCGGAGTCGTCGCCTTCCTTCACGTAGATGTTGTCCCAGAAGGTAGCGTCCCAGTTCCACTGGTTCACCAGGGCCTCGTCAGACTTCCATGTGTAGAAGTAGCTGGAGAGGTTGGGCTGGTTGCGGTAAGTCACGTCGGAGAAGCGTGCGCAGCATTCGCCGAACATGAAGAAGGGCGCGCCGTTGAGACGTTTGTCCTTGTATTTCTCACCCAAAGCCATGAACTGCGGGATGAAAGCGGTGTTGAATGTCAGGCGTGAGATATGGCCTGTGGTATCGATACGGAAACCGTCGACGCCCATCTCGATGAACTTGCCGTAGCACTGTACGAGGTATTCAGATACGGCGGGGTTCTCGGTGTTGAGGTCCACGCAGTCGCCTGCGATCTGACCCCACCAGCGGTTGGGGTAGTCCCAGTTCCAGCCGGTACCTACGTGGTGCCAGTAGTTGTGGGTGTCCTTGTTGGTGCCGTCAGAGTTTTTGAGATAGGGGAAGCGGGCGTTGTATTGCGATGTGCCGTCGAGCTCATTGTAGTTGCTGGGGAGCAGGTCGTAGTTGGGGATGATCGAAGCCGATGTGCTGGCCTGGTTGCGGATATCCTGCGAGCGTGTGAAGAGCTGTGCGAAGTGAGCCTCGCCGAAGTTGCCGGTGTGGTTGAGCACGATGTCGAGGATGATCTTCATGCCCTTGGCGTGGGCTGCGTCGATGAGGTCCTGGAATTTCACATCGCGTTCCGAGCCCCATTCAGTGCGGCTTTCGTAGCGGAGGTCTACGTTGGAGAAGTCCATCGCGTGATAGCCGTGGAAGTCGGTGCCGGAGCAGTTTTGCACGATAGGTGTGATCCATACCGCTGTGAAGCCGAGAGCCTTGATGTAGTCGAGCTTGTCGATCAGGCCTTTGAAGTCGCCTCGCCAGTCGGGGTCATTGTTTTCGATCTGCACGTTCTGGTGGTCCCAGCCGCAGACGTTGTTTTTCGGGTCGCCGTCGTAGAAACGGGTTGTCATTGCAAAGTAGATGGTCTCGTCGCGGAAGTCCGTGCGGTCGCCTACAAAGGTCGAGGCCGAGGCACCGGCTGCTACAGACGCCATCACAGCACTGCAAAGCAGGTTTTTAAAATTCATGGTAATAATAAAACGTGATAATAAAAAGTATGATTAATCACGCAAATTTACTATTTTTTTTGAAACAAATTCTAATAATCGCAAAATTTACCACAAAAAAATGGTAAACGGCATCTATGTAGCCGTTTCTCACCTGCCGGCGCAAATATAAACACATTATAATATATACAAAAAAAGAGGTCGCGACTCCGCCGGGAGGCGCGACCGGTATTTTTAGCTATGCAGGGGGTCGGTTAATTCGACGGGGCGGGATTGCGGCGGCGGGGGGGG
>CANSGE010000181.1 GCA_947646295.1 uncultured Bacteroidales bacterium | reverse complement strand
TTGTACTTGTAGCCTGCCACGTGCATCGAGAAGGGGATGCGGTATTCGTCGGCGAAAGAATCGATGGCGGCAGAGATCTCACCTGCGTGGAGTGAGCCTTCGGGAGTCTCGAGGCCGGAGTCCTGACTGAGGTTGAGGTGATAGAGGTTTTCGGTTGTGTCGACCACTGTGGCGGCACGGCCTGCGCGGCGGTAGTTGTTGATGAAGATATTGCGCATGATGGTGAATACCCAGCCTTTGAAATTGGTATTCTCGGCGTATTTATCTTCGTTGTCGAGGGCCTTGAGAGTGGTGTCCTGGAGCAGATCGTAAGCGTCGTCGCGGTTGGAGGTAAGCATATATGCGAAGTTGAGCATATTGTTCTGGAGCTTCATCAGATTGGTTTGGAAAGATTCGGTTCTCATTGTAGTAGTATTTTTGGGATTAATTTTTATCGTTTTTACTTGTCTTTTGTCGTTTGACAATGCAAATATGGGGCTGAAAGTTAGATTTGTCAAGTATTTCAGTGTTAATAAACGTTAACTGATAAATTTTTCTAAAAATACGCTGTAAAGCATTGAAACACAGATAGATAAAAATGATACAAATTGTTACATCATTGTTACACTGCGGCAACATTCACATTTCTGTATGCTATATGTAACAAGTATGTAACGGATTTAACAACCTGCAAAATGCCAATCGTGAACAAAGCACGGCACTGCATTTCCCACGCGCACGCGCGCGATACTATAATATATACTATAAATATATCAGCCGCGATATATGCGCTATCGGACAAAAACACTAAATTTGTGCGATGGATTCGAAAAACGGCATATCACAGGAACAACAGCTGCGCCTGAAGCTCAATCCCCGGCAGATGCGTCTGGGGCGGCTTCTCGAAATGTCGGGGCCCGAATTTGACGAAGAGGTGCGCCGCAACCTCGATGAAAACCCGGCCCTCGAATCACTCGACACAGCGGGCGCCGACATTCCGCGCGACGATGCAGGTGACCCCTTCACCGAGACATCCGACGACCTCCTCCGGGCCGACTATGCCACGGACGACGACGTGCCCACGTACCGCACCCGCGACACACAGGCATTCACAGCCGATTTTTTCACTCCCGAGATAGCCGACCAGCTGCCCGAAGCCGACGATTCGCTCCTTGCGCAGCTCGAGGACCGTCACCTCGACGAGCTCGACCATGAGATAGCCCTGCAGATCATAGGCAATCTCGACTCCAACGGATATCTGCGCCGCACTCCCTGGCGCATTGCCCGCGATATGTCCATCGAAAAGGGCATACGCATCGAAACACCCCGCGTGGACCGCGTGCTCGAGACGGTGCAGACATTTGACCCGGCGGGCATTGCCGCCACCGACCTGCGCGAATGTCTCGCCATACAGCTCGAACGCATGCCGCACACACGCATCGTGGAGCTGGCAATAGATATGGTGCTGGAATACTTTGTGCTCTTCTCAAACAAGCGATACGAACGCCTCGGCGTGCTCCTGCGTGCCTCCAAGGATGAAATCAGGAAGGCAGTGGCTCTCATCCGCTCGCTCAATCCCAAGCCCGGCGCAGTGCTGGCTACCTCGGCAATCGACGACCACGCCGCATATATCACTCCGGACTTCATCGTCGACTCCGATTCCGACGGCCCCACGGCTATATCCCTGGCCGGGGCGGCCCACAGGCTCGGCATCGACCCGGCATTCGACGTGGACCTGCGCTCATCGTCGGACGGCGCGGCGGCGTTCATCCGCTCGCGGCGCGACGAAGCCGCCGACTTCATCGACCTGGCCGAGACGCGGCGGCGCACGCTGCTCAGTATCATCACGGCCATCGTACGCCGGCAGGCCGCCTTCTTCACCACCTACGAGCGGGCTGCCATCCGCCCGATGGTGCTCCGCGATGTGGCCGCCGACACCGGGTTCGACCAAAGCGTCATCTCCCGCGCAACCACAGGAAAATACATACTCACGCCACGAGGAATTTTCCCCGTCAAAATGTTATTCTCAGAGGGTATCGCCGCGGGCTATGACGGCGAACAGGTATCATCGCACGCCGTGGCCGAAGAATTGCGCAAGCTCATCGCGGGCGAGGACCCCGAGGCGCCGCTCACCGACGAGCAACTCACCGCAGAGCTCATGACCCGCGGCTACAACATAGCCCGCCGCACGATCGCAAAATATCGCGAGCGCCTGGGATTTCCCGTCGCCCGTCTCCGCAAAAAGTAAATACTCATATCCGCATATGGAACACCAATCCGATATCTCTCCGGCCACGCCAGCCACGGCACCGCATCGCCCTCGGTGGGCACAGATCATCAGCGATGCCTTCTCGCCGCTGCTTCTCCCCACCTATGCCATGATCGTGGCCATGTGGCTCACGCCGCTCCTGCTCTTGCCGGAGAAGAGCCGCCTGCTCTCCACACTCATCATCGCCTGCATCACGGCGCTGATCCCCTGCGCCACCATACTCATCCTCATCCGTCTCGGACGCGTGAGTGACCGCGCTCTCTCCAATCCGGGGCAGCGCATCATACCCTATACAGTAGCCGCCGTGTGCTATCTGGGAGCCGCCATATGGCTCCACTCGGCACGCGGACCTGCGTGGCTCTGGGCATTCTACACGGCAGGCGCAGTGGCCACGGCGATAGCCGCCGCAATCAATTTCCGCTGGAAAATCAGTGCGCATGCCACCGCCGCCGGGGGCCTGCTCGCATTCGTCTTCTGGCTCTCGCTCACACGCCTGCTCACGGTGCCGGCTCTCCCGGCCATCAGTATCACGATGCTCATCGTGGGCTTTGTAGGCACGTCGCGCCTGGTGATGCACCGCCATACACTCGCGCAGGTGATGTGCGGATATCTCCTCGGCATCGCGGTATCTTTCGCAGCACTAATGATTTCAATACTCTAATCCCGATATACTTATGATCTCAATAATCATGGGCAGCACCTCAGATCTGCCCGTACTACGCAAAGCAGCCGACTTCCTCGAAGCGATGCAGATACCCTTCGAGCTCAACGCCCTCAGCGCACACCGTACCCCGCACGAAGTGGAGGAATTTGCCACCGGCGCCGCCGCCCGCGGCGTCAAGGTGATCATCGCCGCCGCCGGTATGGCGGCTGCCCTGCCCGGTGTGATAGCCGCCCTCACGCCGCTGCCTGTGATCGGACTCCCCATCGACTCGACCCTCGAAGGCAAGGACGCCCTGCTCTCGATCGTGATGATGCCCCCGGGCATACCTGTGGCCACTGTGGGTATCAACGCCGGCCTCAACGCAGCTGTACTGGCTGTGCGTATCCTCGCACTCTCCGATGCTGCCATAGCCGACCGCTACGCCAAGTGGTGCGCCACTCTCTCCGACAAAATCGTGAAGGCAAATGCCGATCTCAACGCTATAACGGATTATAAATACCAAATCAAAAAATAAACGGCCGATGTCGTTCGACACTCCATATTCGCGCCGCCACACCTTCACGGTGCGCATCGGCGGCGTGACCATCGGCTCGGGACAGCCGATAGCCATACAGTCCATGACCAATACCCCGACCATGGACACCGAAGCCTCCGCCGGGCAGATAATCCGCCTGGCCGGAGCAGGGGCCGATATCGTGCGCCTCACGGCGCAGACCCCGGCTCATGCACATAATCTCGGACCGATACGCGACCGTGTGCGGGCTGCCGGAGTAGATACACCTCTGGTGGCCGACATACACTTCAATCCGGCCGCAGCCTTCGCGGCCGCCGAGCATGTGGAGAAGGTGCGCATCAATCCCGGCAATTTCGTCGATCCGGGGCGCACGTTCATCAAACTCGAATTCACGGATGAGGAATATGCTGCCGAAATCGGGCGTATCCGCAGCAAGCTCGTGCCGCTGCTC
Organism: uncultured Bacteroidales bacterium; assembly: GCA_947646295.1. Taxonomy (GTDB): domain Bacteria; phylum Bacteroidota; class Bacteroidia; order Bacteroidales; family Muribaculaceae; genus CAG-873. The sequence goes on along the minus strand of CANSGE010000181.1, from coordinate 723 downwards.
GAGCTGTGCCGCGAGCGTTCGGTGGCGATACGCATAGGCGTCAATCACGGCTCACTCTCTGACCGTATCATGAGCCGCTACGGCGATACACCGGCCGGGATGGTGGAGAGCGCCATGGAATTTCTGCGCATATGCCATGAGGCTGATTTCCACGATGTAGTGGTATCGATCAAGGCCTCCAATGTGCTTGTGATGACCGAGACTGTGCGTCTGCTCGCCCGCACGATGGATGCCGAGGGGCTCCCCTTCCCGATACATCTCGGGGTGACCGAGGCAGGCGACGGTGATGACGCCCGCATCAAATCAGCCGTGGGCATAGGGTCGCTGCTCGCCGATGGCATCGGCGACACCATACGTGTGTCGCTCAGCGAAGACCCAGTGAACGAAATTCCTGTCGCGCGCATGCTGCTCGACCATATCGAGAAGCTGAAGACGTCAAAGGGCCAAAATATCACGATTACGGATGCGGGCGCATCAAAATTGGCCGTGGCCGCATATCCTGCCGACCTCAGCCCCGAACAGGTGACCATAGCTGCCTCTGTGGATCTCGGGTCGCTCATCCTCGACGGCTTCCGCGGCGAAATCGATATCGATGCCCCGAGCCTCACTGCCGAGCAGAAAGACCGCCTCGTGGCCGACATTCTCCAGGCTACGCGACGCCGTATGTACAAGACGGAATACATCGCCTGCCCGGGCTGCGGACGTACTCTCTTCGACCTCCAG
>CANSGE010000180.1 GCA_947646295.1 uncultured Bacteroidales bacterium | reverse complement strand
CCATGTCACGACTGATTTTGTCGTTGGTGATTCTGGCGTAGATTTGCGTTGTCTGAATGTTGGTATGACCCAGCATCTTCGACACTGATTCGATAGGCACACCCTTACCGAGTGTCATGGTCGTTGCGAATGTATGCCTTGCCAGATGGAAAGTTATGTTCTTGTTGATGCCGCATATATCGGCAATCTCCTTCAGATAGCAGTTGAGCTTCTGGTTAGTGATGATAGGTAGCAGTTTCCCATCGGTAAACTCTCCCTCATACTTTTTGAGTATCTTCATCGCAGGCGGCAGCAGTGGCACCATCACCTTTGTATTGGTCTTTTGTCGGTGGGTCACTATCCACCAGCGACCGTCAAACATCTTTTGAATGTTGTCAACACGGAGATGGGCGAGGTCGATATATGCCAATCCGGTGAAGCAGGCGAAGATGAAGATGTCGCGTACCTGATTGAGCCGTGCGGACGCGAAATTCTTTGACATCATTTTCTCAAGTTCATCTTCGGTGAGAAAACCTCGGTCAACACGCTCTGTTGAGATTTTGTAGCCGTTGAACGGATCTACAAAAATCAGTCCTGCGCGGATAGCCTTGTTGATTACCTGCTTGAAGAATTTCATACACTTGTAGGTGGTGTTTTGGCTGTACTTGTATTCCGTGCGCAGGAAAAATTCCAGATCGGTGATGAAGGAGAGCTTAATCTCGCGGAGCGGAATATCCGTGATATTGTATTTCATCTTCATGAACTCCACCACACGGCGGTACATACGCTCGTATTTCTGATAGGTGGGATCCGCCTTGCTTAATCCCACAAGTTTTTTTGTGTCTTCAAGATGCTGTTCGTAAAGTTTCAGCAATGATTCTTCGCGGGCTGTAATACCCATATAGGCGTTTTTCACCATCTCTGCGGTAACATAGCCATGACGACGCTGAATATCATAGTAGTGATCTTTCATTATCACTTGAATGTCATTCAGGCGACTGTTAAGTTCAAGTATTTTGGCTGACCGACCCTTTGCTTTGGATGCTGCGACATCCCATAGCTGAGGCTCGATGGTGAGCTTCGAGTTGAGCTGCTCTACCTCTCCGTCAATGGTAATTCTTATCATGATGGGAGCCTTGCCCTCCTTGTTGATTTGATTACCACGGATGTAGAACAAGACTTTGAATGTGTTCTTTTTCATCCTTTCTAAGAGTTGTGTTATCAATCTTTGCCGTTTGACCGGCTTCGATATGAAAACGAGTTAAACAATTAGTGGGATTGGTCGCTTTTCAGAAACAAAAAGACGTATATCGGACAAGATAATTCGTTGATTTACAACGATATTTATTGGCGCAAGCCAATCTTGTCTGATAGGTGGCAGCAATACTCGATTGAAATAGTAGCAGTTATAGTCGGATTTAGTGTTGGATTAGACCTGTTTGATGTCCGATATTTTCCGACTTACGACTAAGTTGCGTCTTTGTAACTATGTGTATATTAAAATCTTATCGTGGTAATCGTTACTAAATCGTTACTATTTCATTTTCCAAAATTTTAGTAACGAGTTAGTAACGAAACTATGTCTGTAACGGTCTTTTCTTGGTCTGATTTCGGTCCTGAATCGAAAGGATTAGACACGAAAAAACCGCAGAACTAATTGATAGTCTGCGGTTTGTCTGAGTTAGTCTACAGAGTGTCCGTAGTAGCAAGTGGAGCTGGAGGGGTTTGAACCCTCGTCCAAACGTGGAACTAATGGGCTTTCTACGTGCGTATTCTTTGATTGGTTTTCGTGGCGCGGCAGGCCAAAGACAGCCAACTGCGCCCTTATCCTCTTTTGTTTCGGCTCATGTACGAGGCTACATGATGCCTATTCTCGATTTAGCTACACCGCCGTTTCGATTAGTCTCGAGAAGCCGACAATCGGGCGATGTCCCGTCCCTGCGACTGTCGCGGGGATTAAGCTGATCTACTATACTTCAATCAAGCAGCGAGAGCGAAGTTGTTTTCGCCAATTAAATTTTTTGATGTAGGGATTAAAGAGAGCTACCATCATGTCTCTGCACGCTTACACATCACCTCGACACGCTGTCAAAACCAGTCAGCCCCGTTTTGATGATAAGTTTTGCAAAGTTACGGTATTACGGATGATATTCCGCGAGTACCGTAGTTAATTTTTGTTAACTTTTCTGTTTTTGATTTACAAAGAAAAGTCTTTGCTGTCACTTATTGATGCGGATAAATCGGGGAACCCAGGCTTTGACGTCGACCTGACGGCCTACGGGGGCTACCGGGACGGTGGTATCTACCGTACTGAAAATCGCGATTATCTTGTTGGATGATTCGGGATCTTTCTTTTGGATGAGCAATACCGGTCCGGCTGTGGTATTAACGGTGTAGAATAGTGCGTCGCCGCGCCACATCGCAGGGTTTTCAGCTCGAAACTTCATGGCGGCCGCCACGTAGTCGCGCAGGCGCGCTTCGCCCTGATTGCGTGGGTCGAGATGTCCTGAGGTACGTGCGATGTTGTCTTTCTGGCCTCCGGTAGTCTCAAGGCTCCTATCTGCATATTCGTCACCATAATACAATGTGATGGGGCCGGAATATGCTGCCAGGATTGCGTGGCGCGTCATCATTTTCTCGTAGTAATACGGATCTGAAGTATCGAAGTGGTCGGCGAGTCGATAGCCGTCGTGATTTGAGAGAAAAAGATTGGGCTGCACCGAGTCGTTGAGATAGCCCCGGGCCGTGGGTGCGGAGAGCGTGGTGATGATGTCGGCGTAGACATCGTCGAGACCGGGTGCTGCGGGATCCTGCATCGGACCGGAGATGCGCTCCTTGCCGTCGAAGTCAAATGCGCTGCGTAGTCCTCCGTCGCGGTATACTCCGCGGTTGATGACATCGGCTGTGCCCCAGTCTTCACCTACCATGTAGCCGAGTGTCCCCCACTCTTCGCCACGGGCGGCGCGGGCTGATGTTATGCTGTCAACGGCGGCTGTGATTTCGGTCCAATAGTTGTGGCCTCCCTGCGTAGCCTGGTATGCCTGGTCGAGACGCCATCCGTCGATACCGTATTTGTCAATCCACCATGTGGCTAACTCCTTGAAGTAAGGAAGTGAGGCGGGATAAGCCACATTGCCTGAGCCGCCTTCGCGTCCGCGGTCGGAAAATGAGCGTGTGTCGTCAATCGTATAGCCCGAAGGTGAGGGTGTGACTACACCGCCATGATGACCGAATACACCGTCGAGAATGACCGCGATGCCGCGGGCATGCGCCGAATCAACCAGCTCGATGAAGTCGGCCTCAGTGCCGAAATGCGGGTCGATCTTGAAATAATCGTTGGTGAAGTATCCTGTCGCCTGCAGTTTCTCGCCGCCGGAGGCTGTCGAGCTGTCGAAAATCGGCGTTAGCCACAGGGCATTTGCGCCGAGGTCACGGATGTGGTCGAGAGCGGATATCACTCCGCGGAGATTACCGTTCTTGGTATGTCCGTCGGGACCCCACATAGCCCCGTATCCCGGCGCGCCATCTTCGGCATGGAGAAATGATGCCACCATCACCTGATATATGGTGAGCTGGCGCGGATCGGAGGGTGCTGATACAGCAGAAACTTTCTGTCCCCACGCAAAAAATGTGGTGAGGACAGAAAGTATGCTCATAAAGATCTTTTTCATGAGAGATTATTCTTCGGTTTTGCCGGCAAACTCCATCAGATAAGCTTTGATGAAACCGTCGATTTCGCCGTCCATCACTCCACCGACATCCGAGGTCTGGAATCCGGTGCGATGGTCTTTCACGCGGCGGTCGTCGAACACGTAGCTGCGTATCTGCGAGCCCCATTCGATTTTCATTTTACCTGCTTCGATCTTGGCTTGTTCGGCGAGTCGGTGCTGCAACTCTTTGTCGTAGAGTATCGAGCGCAGCTGACGCATGGCATTTTCCTTATTCTTGGGTTGGTCTCGTGTCTCGGTGTTTTCGATGAGGATTTCTTCCTTTTCGCCGGTATAGGGGTCGGTGAACTGGTAGCGGAGGCGTACTCCGGATTCCACCTTGTTGACGTTCTGACCGCCTGCACCGCCCGAACGGAAGGTATCCCATGACAGGAGTGCCGGATCGACGCGCACCTCGATGGTGTCATCGACCAGGGGGGTAACGAATACGGATGCGAATGAGGTCATGCGCTTGCCTTGGGCGTTGTACGGGGAGACACGCACAAGACGGTGCACGCCTTTTTCTCCTTTGAGGTAGCCGTATGCAAAGTCGCCTTCCACATTGATAGTGGCGCTTTTGATACCGGCTTCGTCGCCCTCGAGAAGGTTGGCTATCGAGGTCTTGTAGCCTTGTTTCTCACACCATCGCATATACATGCGCATAAGCATTGATGCCCAGTCCTGACTCTCAGTGCCTCCGGCTCCGGAGTTGATCTTGAGCACAACGCCGAGTTTATCTTCCTCGCGACGCAACATGTTGCGCAACTCCAATGCCTCGATCCGTTCGATGGCTTTGGCGTAGAGCTGGTCCACTTCGTCTTCTTCGACGATGCCTTCCTTTACGAATTCAAAAGCGATAGACAGCTCCTCGACTGTATCTTCGACTTCCTTATAGCCGTCGATCCATGCCTGGAG
>CANSGE010000179.1 GCA_947646295.1 uncultured Bacteroidales bacterium | reverse complement strand
CTCAAGGCACGCGAATTTCTGCTCAAGCGCCGCGACCCCAACTTCAAGAAGAGCAAGCGCGACGACCTGTTCAGTATGGAGACCGGCCTGCTCAAATACAAGGGACGCGTGCATATGCGCATAAGCAAATGTATCAATCCCGAGCTCGAGGCCTTCCGCGGACTCCCGCGGGCCGAGATCGTGCGCAATACCTGCCGCCTGATCGACAATGCCATACATTGTGGATACAAACTCTTCCCCGGCAATTTCATCGCCTACGATAAGATATACGGCGACGGACGTTTCGCAGAACGTTACTCCGCAGCCGACGAGAGCGCGTTTGCCGAATACATCGAACGCCAGCTCGACAAAGTCGATGTGCCCGATATCATGCCCGACGAACGCGACTACATGCGCCGCATGATGCTCACCATGTATGCCAATCCGGTCAAGAATCATCTTGCGGCCGGCGGCGCCTGCCAATAATCACTCACGCCTATGCGAATGCCCCTCCTCCCGGTAGTGCTGCTCTTTGTCCTGGGCATCGCTGTCGATATATACATCTATCGCCGCCTCCGGCACAATCGTGCTCCGCGCGGTATCTGCATCGGCAGTGCCGTCCTTGCCATCATCGGCGCACTGGCATTGCTCACCGTCATCTTCATGCCGAAACGCTCCGGCGACGAAGGATATCTTGCGTCGGTGATGTATATATTGTATTGCTATTTCTGCATATACGTGCCGAAATACGTATTTGCTCTCTTCAGCCTCCTGCGCAAACTGCTCATACGCATCACCCGCCGCTCGTGCAAGTGGGTGAGCTTTACCGGAGCAGGCCTCTCGCTGGTCATTTTCATAGCAATGCTGTGGGGGATGATCGGCGGCCGTTTCACTACCGATGTCCGTGACGTTGAGGTCGCTGTCGACGGCTTGCCCGCGAGTTTCGATGGACTCCGCATAGTCCAGATTTCCGATTTTCACGTCGGATCATATCTTGAAGATACCACATTCGTATCGCGGGTGGTGGAGCAGGTCAATTCCCTGCATCCCGATTTGATAGTGTTCACAGGCGACCTCGTCAACCGCCGCAGCCGCGAGTTGTATCCCCACATGTCGCCGCTATCGCGATTGCATGCGCCATTAGGTGTGATCTCCATCATGGGAAATCACGATTACGGCGACTATTTTGACTGGCCCGACGAGGAGTCGCACCTGGCTGATGCCGATTCGCTCAAGGCCATGCAAGGCCGCCTGGGCTGGCGTATGCTCAACAATGAGCATTTATGGCTCGTGCGTGGCAACGACTCCCTCGCAGTGATAGGCGTCGAGAATATCGGCGACCCGCCCTTCCCCGTATACGGTAATCTGCGCCGTGCGTATCCTACGCCCTCCGATAGTCTCCCCAAGATACTGCTGTCTCATAATCCCGCCCACTGGGTCGACTCCATTGCCGGCCACAGCGACATGAATATCGCCCTGACTCTCTCGGGACATACACACGCCATGCAGATGAAAGCCTTCGGCCTCAGCCCGGCCGCCCTCCGCTATGAGACCTGGGGCGGCATGTACGACGATGAGCAAGGGCGCCGCCTGTACGTCAACATCGGCCTGGGCGAGGTAGCGATCCCTGCCCGTATCGGCTCCGCATTACCTGAAATCACAGTTATCACTCTCAAATCACGCTGATATGGCCGACAATATTTCTTTGGCCGCCTCCCGCCTCAATCTCCCTGAACGCTCCGTGCGCGCAACCGTGGCTTTGCTCCGTGAAGGCGCCACTGTACCTTTCATCAGCCGCTACCGCAAGGAACATACCGGAAACCTCGACGAAACTGAAATCCGGGCTATACAGATCGAGATTGAGCGTCTCGAAGCGCTCGATGCACGCCGTGCCACAATTATTGACACAATCGACGGGCTCGGCCGACTCACTCCCGACTTGCGCACCCGCATCGAGGAAGCCGACTCGCTTTCCGCGCTCGAGGATCTCTACCTGCCTTACCGTCCTAAGCGTCGCACCAGGGCAGGAGTGGCACGCGAGCGAGGTCTTGAGCCCCTGGCCAAGATGCTCATGTCGGCCAAGGGACTTGCTGACCCCGATACCGTCGCGCGCCGGTTTGTCACCGGAGAGGTGGCCGATACAGATGCCGCAATTGCCGGGGCTGCCGACATCGTGGCCGAATGGGTGAGCGAATCGCCCCGCCTCCGCAACATCCTCCGCAGCCGTATGCGCCGTGAGGCTGTCATAAAGTCGTCCATCGTGAAAGGCCGTGAGGCCGATGCCGATAAGTATCGCAACTATGCATCATACACCCATACTCTCCGCAATATACCCTCGCACAACTATCTGGCATTGCGTCGCGGCGAGGCCGAGGGGGTGCTCAAAATCGAGGTTGAAATCGACGATACCCGGGTGATCGAAGAAATATCATCGCGTTTTATCCCCCGCGATACAGCTCCCGCCACGCGTCAGATTCTCGAAAATGCCGTCCGAGACTCATATAAGCGTCTTTTGTTGCCGTCCATTGAAAATGAAATGGCAGCCGAATGGAAACAGCGCAGCGATACCGCCGCCATTGAGCTTTTCGCCGGCAATCTGCGGCAACTCCTTATGGCAGCCCCTCTCCGTGGGAAGCGTGTGCTTGCCATTGACCCCGGTTTCCGCACCGGATGCAAGGTGGTGGCCCTCGATGCTACGGGAGCTTTGCTTGCCGATGCAGTCATCTATCCCAACGAACCGCAAAACGATACTGTGGCCTCCATGCGCACCCTTATGGCACTCATCGACGAGCATGAGCTTGACGTGATAGCCCTCGGCGACCGCACCGCCTCGCGGGAGACCCAGGCCTTCCTACGCTCAGCCGGTATCACGGACTTCACCGAATTATATATCGTGAGCGAAAACGGCGCCTCGGTATATTCCGCTTCAGATCTCGCCCGCGAGGAGTTCCCCGATAAGGACGTCACCGTGCGCGGAGCCGTGTCCATCGGACGCCGTCTTATCGATCCCTTGGCCGAATTGGTGAAAATCGACCCGAAATCCATCGGGGTAGGGCAGTATCAGCACGATGTCGATCAGTCCGGGCTACGTGATGCGCTTGATTTCACAGTCATGAGTTGCGTCAATCAGGTCGGCGTCGATCTCAACACAGCTTCCGCCCAGCTCCTTGCATATATCAGCGGTATCGGGCGTGCCACGGCAGCCCGCATAGTAAGCTACCGCACGGCCAACGGAGCATTTCGCGGCCGCCGCGATCTTATGAAAGTGCCCCGTCTCGGTGCCAAGGCATTTGAGCAGGCGGCCGGTTTTCTCCGTGTGCCCGATTCAGAGAATCCCCTTGACAATACAGGTATTCACCCTGAAAGCTATCCGCTGGTCGCCCGTATGGCTGCCGACCTCGGTCTCTCCACCTCTGATCTGGTCGCTGACCCGGCCAATATTGACCGCATTGACCCCGCTCGCTATGCCGATGCCGGAGCAGCTACAGTAGCCGATATCATAGCCGAGCTGCGCAAGCCCGGGCGCGACCCCCGTCTTGAAGCCGAAAATGTCGAGTTTGCGGCAGATATCCATACCATCGACGACCTCGCCGAGGGCATGGTCGTTTCCGGTAAGGTGAATAACATCACGGCATTCGGTGCATTCATCGACATCGGTATCAAGGAGAACGGCCTGCTGCACGTCTCCCGCATGGCCGAAAAACGTGTCACCAACCCCGCCTCTATCCTCAAAATTAATCAGATTATCAAGGTGCGTGTGATTGAAGTCGACTATGCGCGCCGTCGAATTTCTCTTTCAATACGTGATTTATGAGCCATAGAGCAGTAATATGTATAGGCAGCAATACGCCTGATGCCGACTCGCTTGTGACGGCTGCTGAGAAGACTCTCGCCGATATAGCCACAGTAAAACGCTGTTCCGAGCGCTACACCAGCCCCGACGATACCGGTCGCGGCGCTGATTACCTCAATATGGTGATGATGCTCGATATTGATACCGATACCGATCTCGCGACATTCCGCTCGCGGCTCGCCGAAATCGAGCGTGAGCTTGGCCGCACACCGGAGTCAAAGCCCTCGGCAGTAATGCCTATGGATATCGATGTGGTCATCTGGGACAACCGCGTGGTAAGTCCCTACGATTTCAAGAAACCCTATTTCCGCAACGGCTTCAACAACATCCATTATTAGATTTTTTTTTGAAAAAAATCTCTGCATTTCTCCTTTTTTTGGTATCTGATTACCAAATCCGTTTTTTTCGCGCCACTACACAGTCTTACTTTGCTGTCGGAAACAATTAAAAACCGATAAGCAATGAATTACAAGACTATTATCACTACCGTCGGCGCATGGCTATGGGCCGTGCTAATGCCGGCACTTCCGTTTGGTGGAGTATGCTCCGCCATGATTCTCGCCGATTTCATATCTGCGCGGCGCCTTGCATGGCGTATCAGGCGCCTGCGCCCGGCCGAGACGGAGCGCCTCAAGCTTTCATCTGCGCGATTTGCAATTTTCCTGCGCACCCTTCTCCGTACCTACGCCCTCCTGGCTCTTGCCTCGATGGTGCAGACTGTTGTCACCGGCGAGCAGCTCCCTTTGCTGAAGTTCGCCGCAGGTGCCGTATGCTTCCGGCTATAGTACATGACATTTTTTAATTCGTAGACACTCAGCGCAATAGGTGT
>CANSGE010000178.1 GCA_947646295.1 uncultured Bacteroidales bacterium | reverse complement strand
GTTCCAGGTCACAAAATGACCGAAAGGTATGAGACCTGATACCACTGATACGGCAGCAAGGAAAATCAGAGGGAATTTCATTGCCAAAGGAGGATCGTGGGGAGTGTGTTTGAATTCGGGCTCATCCCAGTAGAAGATGAGGTAGTAGAGACGGAACATGTAGAAGGCAGTCAGAGCGGCTACCATCGTCATCCATATACCGATGTAAGGACTCCATGCATATGCAGCCGACAGAATTTCATCTTTGGAGAAGAAACCTGAGAAGGGAGGTATACCTGCGATGGCAAGACAGCCGATGAGGAATGTCCAGCGGGTCACGGGCATATATTTGCGGAGGCCACCCATCGCGGTGTAGTCGTTGGAGTGGACTGCATGGATCAAAGCACCTGCGCCAAGGAAGAGGAGGGCCTTGAACATAGCGTGTGTGAAGAGGTGGAACATCGAAGCCATATAGCCGAGTCCATGATGACAAACTTCACCATTGCCGTCAGAGGCTACACCGAGTGAAACCATCATGAAGGCGATCTGAGATATGGTGGAGAAAGCGAGCACGCGCTTGATATCAACCTGTGTGCAGGCTACCATCGCGGCATAGAATGCAGTGACAGCACCGACTACCACGATAAATGTAGTGGCTGCGCCCTCCATAATGTATACGGGGAACATACGAGCCACCAGGAATACACCTGCGACCACCATTGTAGCGGCGTGGATGAGTGCCGAAACGGGAGTCGGGCCTTCCATAGCATCGGGGAGCCAGATATGGAGCGGCATCATTGCTGATTTACCCATACCGCCGGTGAAGATGAGCACAAGCGCCCAGGTGAGTACGGATGCGCCCATGAATGTAGCGCCGCCGGTTGTGCCCAATACCCAGGTAGGATCTGAAGTCATGGTGATGAAATCAAATGTCTTGGTATAGTAGCTGAGCACGAGGATACCGATCAGGAACCCGAGGTCGGCGAAACGTGTGACAATAAACGCCTTTTTCGATGCGGATACTGCCGAATGACGACGGTAGTAGAATCCGATGAGCAGGTAAGACGATGCACCCACAAGCTCCCAGAAGATATACATCTGGAAGATGTTGGTCGCAACAACCAGACCGAGCATCGAGAAAGAGAAGAGCGAGAGGAAAGCGTAGTAACGCTGGAAGCCCTTCTCACCTTCCATGTAGCCCAATGAATAGAGGTGCACCATGAAAGAAATCGTCGGGATGACGATAAGCATCATCGCCGAGATAGGATCGAGAAGGAATCCGAGAGAAATCACGAGTTTATCGGTGAACGCGAGCCAGTCGACATTGAAAATGATTGACTGAAGGCGTTCGCCGGTAGCGGCATCTACAAAATCAGGAGAGAAATAGTAGGTAAATGCAGTGATATATGAGAGCACGAGAGTGGTGCCCATACCGAGACAGCCAAGCCATGCGGCCATCTTATGGCTCATCTTGCATCCGGCGATGCCCAGGATGAGGAACATCGTCAGCGGAAGAGCCAAAATCAGAATAGGTAAGGTTTCTGCCATGACTGTCAAAATTGCATTTGGTTAAGCTCACGAATGTCGACATTCTTGACTGAGCGGAATACATTTATAATAATAGCGATTGCGAGAGCTGTCTCAGCTGCGGCGATAGCGATGGCGAAGAGTGTGAACATCATGCCTTCGAGCTGTCCCGGGAAAAGGAAACGGTTGAAGATGACGAAGTTCATATCCACGGCATTCAACATCAGCTCAAGAGAAATCAGCATTGCAATCATATTTCGGCGAGTGACGAAGCCGTAAACCCCGCAGCAGAACATAATGAGCGACGGGATGAGATAATATATAGCTTTGATTTCCATATTCTATCAACGTTTACGGGCGACAACGACGCCACCGATTATACATGCGAGCAAAAGAACACTGATAGCTTCGAAGGGGAGCAGGTATTGTCCCGCATCGGTACCCATCATAGCCTGGCCGATCTGTTGCATATCCACTTCCTCCATCTCGGGCTTGGCGGCATAGAGAGCGCAACGTGACACCAAGGTATATCCGGTGACACCAAGCATAGCCAGCGCACCGACGAGGCCGAGCCAACGACGCTTGGATGTGAGACGCTCCGAGCTGTGACCCGGATGAGAAGTGAGCAGGATCGCAAATACGAAGAGCACTACGATACCACCGGCGTAAACCGCGATCTGCACTGCACCGAGGAATTCATAATCAAGCATGAAATATACGATTGCAGCAGCAAAAAGGGTAAACAGCAGATAAGTGGCGGCGCGCAGGATCTTGCGTGTAGTCACGGCCAGTACCGAGAAGATGATTATCGCACAAGCGACAATCAGATACAAAATGATACTTCCTACTGATTCCATATTGGTTTATTTGTTTTCTTTGTCAGAGTTATTGTCGGCCTTGGCGGCTTCGCGTTCGGCCTTGAGCTTGGCGGCACGTTCGAGGGCGGCGCGTATCTTGGCCTCCTTTTCAGGATCGCCCTTTGCAGCTGCAAGAGCTTTTGCCACGGCAGGATCTTCAGCCTGAGGCTTAGCTGCGGGTGCAGGTGCCCCACCCTCCTCACGGGCGGCCTTGGCAGCGGCGGCCTTGGCTTTGGCTGCAGCTATCTTGGCCTCGCGCTCAGCGGCGAGCTTGGCTTTTTCTTCCTCGGTGAGCTCGGGCTCGGGCTTTTCGGGAAGATAATTGAGTTTTTTGACAAGTTTGTCGCGTGTGAATACGCTTTGCTCGAAGTCATTGATAAATTCGAGCGCGTCAGTCGGACAAGATGTCACACAAAGCTGGCAGAAGGTACAGCTACCGAGGTCGTAGATATATCGGTCGAGCTTTTTCTTCTTTGTCCCTGCGGGTGTATCGACCATCTTTGTTTCGACAGTAATAGTACCGTTGGGACACATTCTCTCGCAGGTACCACAGGCAATACACTTATGATTGCCATCCTGATCGTACTTCAGCCGGAGAATGGCACGAAAACGCTCGGGCCACTTGAAAGTCTCGCGATCCTCGGGATAACGTTCAGTAATTTTGGGCGTCACAAATTCCTTGCCGGTCACCTGCATACCTTTGAGCAAGGAGAGGACACCGGAACCCAATGATGAAAAATATTCTTTTACACTACCCATTGATAACGTATATTGTATTCTTTGGTTGGTTTATTTCGTAATTAGTCTCAGTCGCGTACCTGTCCGCCGACGATGTCGAGCAATTCGGTGGTGATTGATTGCTGTCGGAGTTTATTGTACTCGAGGCGGAGCTGGTCGAGAAGTTTCTTGGCATTGTCGTGGGCACTCTGCATCGCCATTACACGCGCGGCTTGCTCGGACGCCTGGTTTTCGACAAAAACTTCCTGAACGAGCGCCAGAAGGTACATCGGTATGACGGTCTCGAAAATCGTGTGGGCATCGGGCTCGAAAAGATAAGGCTTGACGATGTCCTTTGCCTCAGCAGATTTTTTGAACATCTCCTGCGAGAGCGGCAGAATGGGATCAAAAGCGGGACGCTGACGCGCGGCCGATTGATAATTCATATAGAGCAGATATACAAGATCAGTATTTCCGCTTACAAATTCGCTCTCAAGGGATGCTTCGAAAGCTTTCACCGCATCACCGGAGCTTTTACTGTCGACACCTTCAGCAGCTGATACCGTAAAACCGTCCTTGTGCTTGATGGCGCTGACGGCTTTGAACATCTTGCTGCCGACGGCCACGATATTGATCGCAACCTTGTCGCCATGCTCCTGATGCAGGGCGCGCACCTTCTCGACAAGTACTTTCGAGAGATTTACATTGTACGCACCGCATAAGCCGTCGTCGCTGCCAAGAATCACTATTGTGATGTGACTTACCGCACGCGGGGTGGTGAGGGGCGAAGTGAAGGTTGCGTCGGAGCAAAGGAGATTGTTGATGATTTCCTCCACTGTAGCGCGGTAGGGCTGGAGGCGTTTCAGAGAGCCTTCGGCCTTGTGCATCTTGGCGGATGATATCATCTTCATCGCTCCCGTGATCTTTTCGGAAGAAGCGACTGATCCGATACGTCCTTTTAATTCACGTAATGTTGCCATCTATATACGGTGCTGATGAGTTAGAATTGAGCAGCTACCTGTGTCGCAGCTTCGGTTAGTTTGGCCTGAACATCATCGGTGAGCTGGCCGCTCTTGATGACGTCGAGTACATCGGCCTGATATTTTGCATGGAGGAGCTGGAGGAGCTGATGCTCGAACTCTGCCACTTTGTCCATCGGTACGTTTTCAAGCAGACCGTGCACGCCACAGAAGATTACGGCTACTTCTTCCTCGACAGCTACAGGATGATACTGGGGCTGGATAAGAAGCCGCTCGTTCTTGCGGCCTTTGTCGATTACGCGGGCTGTCACGGCGTCGATATCACCGCCGAATTTGGTGAATGACTCCAGCTCACGGAATTGTGCCTGGTCAATCTTGAGAGTACCGGCGACTTTCTTCATTGACTTGATCTGCGCGTTGCCGCCTACACGTGATACGGAGATACCTACGTTGATGGCCGGACGGATACCGCGGTTGAAGAGTGCGGTTTCGAGATAGATCTGACCGTCGGTGATCGAGATTACGTTCGTAGGGATATAGGCTGATACGTCGCCGGCCTGTGTCTCGATGATAGGAAGTGCTGTGAGCGAGCCACCACCCTTGACCATGG
>CANSGE010000177.1 GCA_947646295.1 uncultured Bacteroidales bacterium | reverse complement strand
ATCACTCCGGCTTGTCCGATGAATCGCCGGCGACGCTGTCCTGAGGTGCTGACTTTTTGCGGCGGGGGAAGAGTGAGTCGAAGTCGCGGCGGAACATGATGCCGACACCCTGCGTGGTGGTGGCCGTACGCACGTAATAGTTCTGGTCGTTGTAGCGGTTGTAGGCTTTCAGGCGCCATGTACCGCGCGGATTGAGCAGATATTCGATATCGAAATCACCGATAAACTGGTTGCTGTTGAGGGTATTGTCGCGGTAGCCGAAGTTGCCGTTGAAAAGCAGACGGTTGTTGAGCAGACGCGAAGAGAGCGCCACATCCAGTTCAAAGTCAGAAAAGTCGCCGCGATCGGAGCGCAGATTCGGCGCGATGCTCCAGTTTTCGGAGAGCTTGCCGAGCATGCTCGACAATTGGCCGGCGATGGTCGACGAGGCCACGGAAAAAAGTTCGTTGCCCTTGGTGGTCGACGCCATATAGTCGGGCGTATAGAAGCGGTTGAGAGCCAGGAGATAAATTATCTGACGGTTCATCATCTCATCAGTGGAGATGATTGAGCGCACCTTGCGGTAGGTATCGGACGTGAGCGTGGGGAAGTCGAGGTCGAAAGCAATATCGGGCTGCCGCATATCTCCGGTGACTTTCAGCAAGGCATGCACGGGCACATTGGTACGGTTGAGATCCTTGTCCTGGAGGAATGACTCGTCGAGGTCACTGAGATTGGCATTTACGGCGTAGACAGCCTCAATGTCGAGCTGGGCCGAATAGGGATCGCCGCGGAAAGTGATGGAACTGCCGCGGTTGATGGTGAAGTCTTTGATGATTATGTCCTGGAGGGTAAAGTTGTAGCTGCCACGCTCGAGGGTATACGTACCGTACATGCGCAGGTCATTGTCGGCCGACATATAGGTCATGCGCAGGTCACCGGCACCGTTGGCCTTGATGCGGTCGCCCCCCACGGGGTCCATCACGATGATCATCTGGGCATCGGGAGTGATATCGACCTGAATGTCCATACGGTAATCGGACGGTGCATCCTGCTGGGCTGCGAGCGCCTGCATGCGGGCCTGATACTCGCGCACCGCCGCCGGAATCTCATCTTCGGGATGGCGCGCGATATAGCCGAGCGTATCGCTGCCGACGATCTCCGTACGGTCTCTGAAGGTGATAAACGAGTATTGCTCAGCCTCAAGGCGATCGGAAAGCACAAATGTGAAGGTCGACCCGGGAGCTGTGGACATATTGACATTGATATCCACCACACCGGGGCGACCGGCTATCTGCGCCGAGCCATTGCCATACACGGTGCCGTACCAATCAGGATTGAGCTTGGGCGTGACGGCATACGACAGGAAGTTGCGGGCGTCGGTGATGCGGAAATCAAATACAGGGTCATGGAAATAATAGTGCGTGAGGTAGCCGTTGAGCTTGGCCGGATGGCCTTCGACATCCTTTATGGTGATACCGTCGAGATTGATGCGGCCCGGGCGGATATGGATGGAGTCGGTGGCTGTGTACCACGTGTTGGTGAATCCTATTTTGAGCTTGAGGTCTTCGGCATAGACGTCGCCCTCCATATCTATGTATTTGAATGTACCGAAAAGACGCGCTTTTCCGGATACGAAGCCGTCGACGTCATCAGCGAATGCTTCCATGAACGGGCGCATGAAGCCTACCTTGATATGGTGAGCGTCGAAATTGAGGTCGAGAGCCTCGGAGGCGGGCATGATGTCGCCCCATATGCGCGATGGCTGCCCATCGGGATTGATGATTTTGGCATCGAGGAAAAATGACTGGCGGTCATTGTCCCAATGCGCGGCCACATCGGCATCGCCGAGCGTACAATAATTATATGCAATGTCCTTGACGTGCAATCCGGGAGTCTCGAGTATGGGATTGGATGAAAGTATCTGCCGGGCCGAAAATTCGCCGGTAGCCGTGCCTCCGATGAGAGCTTTGTCGATCTCGAGTGTCTCGAAAATCGAGGCAAGCCGGATATCGGCGAGCGCTACCGAGAGGAGGTCATCGGCCTGACGGCCTGCCACGCCATCGATGGATATTGATTGGCCGGAGTCGGTCTTGAGGCCGAATCCGTCGAAGGTGAGGCGTCCGTCGCACCAGTTGACCCGCGACGGGCTTATATTCCATACATCATCGCCGAAATTGATCGCTCCGGGATTGAAATGTGTATCTGCACACAGCGTGCCGCCATCGCCGCGACCCACGAGTGTGGAGAAGTTCAGCTGACCGTTGAGCGGGATTTTGCGGTCGATCACCCAATCAATCTGCGTATCGAAGCGGTTTTCCGCACCCTTGATATCAGTGACGAGAGTCATCGGGCCTTTTTTAGTAGGCATGTGCGTGGTGGCATACACCGAACAGATATCGTCGGTGGTATCAATCGAGGCTGTGAGTACGGTGGAGGTGATGATCTTATCGTTCTGCTGCAGATACGGCGCATCAAGGGTGATATACGCCGAGCCTGCCGTCGAACTCACATTGCCCGCAATGTCAATCGGATAGATGACTTGCACCGGCAAATGGAAGAAATGCGAGAGGTTTTCGGCATTACTCAGTCGCAAATCGAGGGTGAAATCATTCTCTTTGCCGAGGGGGATGACCGCCTGCTGCGCGTCCTCGTCGCGCCCGAGCAGAGCCGGCAATATATGCGACGCCATATCACGCAGCGTAGGCATGAAGGTCGATGGCGTGATACGTCCTTCGATAGAGCCGTTGAGGAAATCAGAGCTGATGGTGACCAGCTCCGGATGTGTGGCGCGATCGGCTGTGATTTCAAATTTCTTTATCGCAAGGCTATCAGCCGACGGCGATCCGAATATAAAATCGCTCACCATTATCGCACCGGATATATCGTCGGGCTCATGGCCCGTGGCATTGGCCTGAAGGGCACCCGATATCACATAGCCCTCGCGCGCTGAGGTAAGATTGAGCGCATATGGCTCGAAATGTCTGATCTGCGATGCAAGTGCCACGTCGAAATATCCTCGCAAGAGTTGGCCGGACGCAGTGGCTGAGAGAGATGCAAGCGAGTCAGCCGACTCGACGTTCACCGTAAAAGTTCCGTCGTCATACTCACCGTCGATGCCCACATCAGCATAGCTGTGGTTGCGGAAATCAAACCGCGCTATCCGGGCATCCGTATCAAGCGAGAGGCGTTTGCCCCGCTTTCCACCGGAGGCAGTGGCCGAGAGGTCGACGCGCCCCAGCTCGGGTCTATCAAGCAGGCGGCTGATATCCAGGTCAGTCACAGCGGCCGATAGCTCGAAATCAGCATTCTCATAATGTTCGTTGAAGTCGGCTGTTACATCGATATCCATCCGGCCGTCGGCGAGTGTCGCGCCGAGCTCAGCGTCGATATGATGTGGGGTGCCGGCAGCCCGCCCCGACAGACTTACCGTGCCGCAACGTCCAGCGATTGCCGCGGCGGGACGCGAATATGGCTCCAAAATCACGGCAGCGTCGTGGCCGGGGACCACGATGTCGAAATCGCTAAGGTCGAAGGTCAGATCGGCCGGCGAGTCAATACGCGATACATCGCCCTGCACCCACACGGCCAGGCCCGCTCCATCGGTAATCTGAAGATTGCGCACAGTGACCGCACTCATCGACACCTGCGACGAAAGGCTCATACGCAACGTGCGGTCAAACTCCCGCAAGGCCGGGACAAATGCGGCGAAGTCCGGCAGCGAAACGGTGGCCGGAGCGCGTGTCGACAATTCAAGCTTGCCATCCCGCAAAAGCGACGGCAAGGAGGCGTAGCCGTCGATATCAGCGCTGATCGGCTTCAGCGACAGCTCCGTGCCGGGCATACGAAGGTTGAAATTACACAATTCGATGTGCGATGGCGAATACTTCGCCCGCAGAGCCAGATCTTCGATCCGCAGCCCGCTATGCTCGCTCAAAGCAAGTGATTCGAGCTCTATATCTCCTGAGTTTTCAGTGAGATCCCGCAAATATGCGTGCAGATTGAGTCCGTCGACCGACAGATGCGATGCATCAAATTGGCCACTTCGACGCGGAGCTGAGAGCACGTCATAGGTAAAATGGCCCGAATTGATCACTACAGTATTGATTTTCAGATCAAATTTCGTAGGAGGCTTCGACTTATCTTTCGGCTGCAGCCGCGCTATGATAGGATCAATATTGAGCGGTGCGCCCACGCTGTCACGATACAGGTGCACCTGGGGGCCATCGAGCACCACGTAGTCAAACATCAGGCGCTTCGAACGCAGAAAATGCCACAGCTCAAAGCGCGCCGATACGGCAGCTACCTCCAAAGCCGCTTTCCCGCGCTCATCGCGCACACGCACTCCGGCGATGGACAGTGTGCTGAAAGGCCGATACCTCACATCACCGATTTCCACGGAGGTGCCGAGCAAATCCGTCAGGCCGGCCGACGCTTCTCGGCGCATCATGTCGCTCGCCCAGGGAGTTGCCAAAACGATATATAAAGCGGCGGGTAACACCACTGCCAGAAGCAGAAGCGTCAGAATCACAGCCCGGATCACTTTACGAAATCGTTTCATATACATTAGAGGCGCTTAAAAAACTTACAAAAGTACACAAAAAATCAATACAAAGCCCCTACTCCACCTAATGTTTTGGCAAAAATACGTCTTTAAGCCCCGGCAAACGATAGAAAATTCAGTTCAAACCCTACATGTAGCTCTCACCGCAATCTTCCGCAAATTTTCCACAGAACATAATACGCTGACAATCAACACAAAACTGTCGTAACGGGATCTTGCGGCTAAAAAAATCGCAAAAAAACTTGCATAGTTCAAAAAAACGCCCTAACTTTGCAACCGCAAACGAGAAACAATGCCTTGTGGTGTAATGGTAGCACGTCGGATTCTGGTTCCGCCTGTGAGGG
>CANSGE010000176.1 GCA_947646295.1 uncultured Bacteroidales bacterium | reverse complement strand
TTCGTCGGGTTTCTTGTAGGGGAGGTCGAAGGGGGTTGTAGTGATAGAGTCGACACCGGCAAGTGCTGCTGACATTGATTCTGTCTGGCTACGGAGCAGATTGACGTGGGCATCGTAGATCGTCTGGTTGAAGCGTGAAGTGGAAGCATGCACGAGCATCTTGGCGCTGCAGTTGCAAGCAGGCTTGTACTGTTCTACGATTTGTGCCCAAAGCATACGTGCTGCGCGGAATTTTGCAAGCTCCATGAAGAAGTTGCTCGATACGCCCATGTTGAACTTGATACGGTTGGCTACTGTATCAACGTCGAGGCCTGCTTCGGTGAGGAGGGTGAGCCAGTCGGCACCCCAAGCGAGGGCGTAGCCTAATTCCTGGAAGATATATGCGCCGGCATCGGCGAGTAGGACTGAATCGACTGCCAGAACACGGAGACCCTTGACGGGGGCTACGATTTCGAGCAGTTCTTTAGCAGATGCGACAATTGCATCTTTGTCGATGGATTTGCCGTGGCGAAGCGCGCCGCGGAGAGGATTATAGTCGATGGAGCCGTTGAAATCATCGGCTGCATTGTTTTCTTTGAGATATTCTACCAAATTGCGGGCAAGATCAAGAGCCTTGCGGGGGCAGCTGGTGAAATTGATCTCTACTTCGGCAAGATTGATGCCGTTGAGAAGAGCCGCGATAGTCTCTTTGGAGGGGTCTTCGATTTTGAATCCGAGAGAAGTGACACCTTTTGTGAGCACATCCAAGGCAATCTTGTTGGCTTCGCGGGGATCGGTCTCAATGATTTCCTGGCGGGTGAGCCAGTTGTTGTCTTTGCGTGTTCCGCGAAGATAGGGGAATTCACCGGGGAGTGAATTGGTCGTTGCGAGGTTTTCGATGTCTTCAGCACGGTAGATAGGCTGAACATTGAAACCCTCGTTGGTTTTCCAAACAAGTTTCTTGTCGAAATCAGCGCCTTTGAGGTCGGCCACGACTTTGTCGCGCCATTCCTGATAAGTCACGCCGGGAAACTGTTCAAATAGTTTTTCAGTTTTTTCTGCCATAACTAAGGTAGTTATCTGTTATTTTAGGGTGTTTTCAGGGTAAAAATATTATATAAAATATATTAGTGGCAAAGTTAAGATAAATTTTGATAATACAAATAATTAATGAAAAAATTATTTGATTGCGCCACGTTAAGATTTGTCATTTTGAAAGAAAAAAGCTAAAATGCGTCCGGCTCCCCGCATCCCATGCTTCCGATACTGATATGCAAATTCGAGCAGAAGCTTATAAAATGTATTTTTCTCGGTGCGTATCACGCCATCGCGGAGCTTACGGCTCAGGGCGGACGCGTCTTCCAGAGCGTAGTCGGCTGCGAGGATGATGGATTTGAGTTGGAGAGGGCGTTTTAAGGCGGGATTTTTACCCATCGCTGTGAGGCTTTTCATGAGTGCCGGATGCCGTGATGAGAAATCCGTGCCCGTAAGGGACTGCTCCTGCAGCCATACATCGACAGTGATGTCAGTGCCTGCGTGTATTATGCGGGGATGCAGTTTCAGTATCCGCGATGCTAACTCGATATCGTCCCAGGTCGATATTTCAGGATTCCAAGCGCCGGCCTTGCGGAATAAATCGGTACGCGCGATGTAGCGAAGCGTGGCGAAAGCTCCATGCAATATATTATTATATGAGTAACGCGAGTGACAGAATGGTCGGATACTTGTGCTGCCATCGAAATGATGCTCACGGACGTTCCATCCTATTATATCGGCCGAGGGATTCCCGGTGATGCATCGCGCTGCTCGTGCGCAATGGTCGGGGGTCATTGTATCGTCGGAGTCAAAGAACATGGTCCATTCGGTGTCGACGGCCGATAGACCTTTATTCCGGGCATTGGCAGCCAATGGCATTGGCTCTGAAAGGACTGTGATATGGAAATCGGGCGCATTATGTCGCGCTCGCCATTCGTTCAATACGTCAAGTGAATTGTCGGTTGAATTATTGTCGACAAGTATGACATTCAGAGGACGCAACGTTTGTGCGAGCACGCTATCCAAAGTCCGCTGTATGATATCCGCACGGTTGTAAACCGGGATAACGATTGAAATCAAAGGCTTCGGGGACATGGCGCACTATTTTTCGGGAGCTTTTACAGATATCGCGCCCCAAGATATCAAGGCAGTGGCAGCGGCTGCCAATGTATAGGAGAGCCATGTGGCGCCCATACCGAAAAACTGAGAGGAGATAAACATGAAGGATGTCACGACATATGTCATAGCGACGGCCGGTATCAGGGCGATGAAGATGTTCTTTTTAAGACTTTTCAGCCATACGACGATTGACCAGAGGACGAAGACGGAAAGAGTCTGGTTGCTCCATGCGAAATAGCGCCACACGACATCGAAATCAATGAGGGTGATGATATATCCGATGGCAAAAAGCGGAATGCAGATATAGAATCGTTTGAGCAGTGATTTCTGCTCTATTTTGAAAATGTCGGCCACAATCAGACGCGCTGACCGAAAAGCCGTATCGCCGGATGTGATCGGCGCAGCGACGACACCGAGAATGGCGAGCACAGCACCGAAGTGTCCCAAAGTAGAATTGGTGACCTTGTCGACTATCCATGCGGGGTTGTTGCCGTTGGCGGCCAAGGTATCGTTCAAACCGTCGGGGCCGCCAAAGAAGCTGATGGCCACAGCGGCCCAGATCAGAGCTATGATACTTTCGGAGATCATAGATCCGTAGAAAATTGAACGGCATTGGCGTTCGTTGCCGACGCAGCGTGCCATCATCGGTGATTGTGTGGCGTGGAATCCGGATATCGCGCCGCACGCAATAGTGATGAAAAGGGTGGGGATAATCGGCATTTTCTCCGGATCGGGTTGGAAATTATGCAAAGTATTGAGCTCCGGTACGTGGATGTCGCCGAATAATATTACGCCGAGCAGAGCTACGGCCATAATGACAAGCGCTATCCCAAAAATGGGGTAGAAACGACCTATGACTTTGTCGATAGGCAGAAGAGTGGCGAGAAGATAATATACCAGGATGACATAAATCCATATCTCCATCCCGATACCGCTTACCATTGAAGAAAGAAGTTGAGCAGGGCTGAGGATGAAGACGGCACCGACCAGAATGAGCATGGCGATGGAGAAATAACGCAGAACCTGACGCATGGCCGGCCCAAGGTAATCGCCTACGATTTCCGGAAGGGAGCGCCCGTCGCCCCGCAAGATCATCATTCCGGACAGATAATCGTGCATAGCACCAAAAAATATGCCTCCAAACGTAATCCAAAGGAACGCCACAGGACCAAAGCAGGCACCTAATATTGCACCGAAAATAGGACCGGTGCCGGCGATATTGAGCAATTGGATGAGGAAAACTCTCCATCTGGGAAGTTTCATGAAGTCGACACCATCAGCCAGTCGTTCTGCCGGGGTAAGCCGTGCAGGGTCCGTTCCGGCGATTCGTTCGAGGTAGCGGCCATATGTGAAGTAGGCTATTACGAGCAGTGAAAGGCATATAATGAATGTAATCATGGTATGGAAGGTATTTAGAGGTTGCTTAAATACACATGTTAACGAATCGACCTCTAAGGTTATTTTTGAAAAAATCGGCCCAATCACGCTATTGCCGATTGGGCCGATTATGTTATGTGGGTTGAGACAAATTATTCGAATTCGATGAGCACCTGGTCGGTATTGACCACATCGTCAGTATTGACGAAGATACGTTTGATTGTGCCGGCGATATCTGAATTGATATCATTTTCCATCTTCATTGCCTCGTATACAAGGAGAACATCGCCCTTACCAACGGTCTGGCCGGGTTTCACCTTGATTTCCACTACGCGTCCGCCCATAGGAGCTTTGAGTGTAGGACCTGTGATGGGTTCCTGAGCTGCCTGGGTAGCTTCTTCCTTGACTGTTTCTTTGGGTTTTGCAGCTTCAGATGCTTCAAACTCGCGTTTGCGGATGTTTTTGAGGAAGCCGTTGGCTACGGAAGGCAGAAGTGCAAGCAGGAGTTCTTCCTCGGTATTGGCTGCGAGTTTCACACCACCGAATTCATCAAGAGTGGGATTTTCGGGAGCGCGATATGAAGTCACATCGTAGGGCTTTTCGATGGGGCTGCCTGTGATTTTTTCACGGAAGGCTGCATCCACGGCTACGGGAGTGTGACCGTATTCACCTTTGACGAGCGAGATGAACTGGTTGGAGCAGTTTGAGTAGTCAGGCTGGCCCTTCTTGCGGTCGAGGGCTACGTTGACAGCCTGTGCACCTACGATCTGCGAAGTGGGTGTCACGAGAGGTACGAGACCTGCATCGCGGCGCACCATCGGGATGAGGGCCATGGCGTCATTGAGGAGGTCTTCGGCGTGCAGAGCTTTGAGCTGGGCTACCATGTTGGAGTACATACCACCGGGTACTTCAGCATTCTTGACGGTTTCGTTGGGTTTGGGGAAGCCGAAGTATTCTTCGATCTTGTGGCAAGCTGCGAGCAGACCGGCTTCGTCATTGGCTTTGGCGCAAGCGATTGCTTCGTCGACGAGGGCCTCGATGTTTGCGGGGAGAATGTCGTTGAGGGGATCGAAGGGACGCGGCATATTGTCTTTGTGGAGGTCAAATGCAGCGAGCGACTTGCGTGCGGCGAGAAGGTTGTCGCGGATTTCGCCGACAGCTTTCATGTCTACTTCGAGTTCTACACCGAGTTTCTTGGCAAAAACGTAGATAAGTTCGATAGCGGGAGCCGCTGTGCCGCCGCCAAACCACCAGATGTTGGTATCGAGGATGTCGACGCCATTGATGATAGCCATGATCGAAGATGCGAGGCCATAGCCGGGGGTACAGTGGGTGTGGAAGTCAACGGGCACTTTGACGTTGGCTTTCAGTTTAGAGATGATGGATGCGGCACGTGAAGGTGTCACGAGGCCGGCCATATCCTTGAGGGTGATGATTTTTGCACCGAGGCGTTCC
>CANSGE010000175.1 GCA_947646295.1 uncultured Bacteroidales bacterium | reverse complement strand
ATAAAGGTATCGGATTCTACATCCAATATACTCTCAATGATTACGAGCATGAAGGTCTCGAGGCAAATGTACCCAAACTTGAGGCGCGTATGGACACTTTCAAAAAAATCGTTGACAGATACGGATTGGGAAGAGCCGTGTGGAGATTCGACCCAATGATTTTGACGGATAAAATTGGCATTGACCAACTTCTTGGAAAGATTCAACGGATTGCATCTGAACTAAATAGCTATACTGAGAAACTTGTGTTTAGCTTCGCCGATATTGCCGGTTATAAGAAAGTTGGCGTCAACCTACGCAATGGCGGCATCAATTACCGGGAATGGACCGAAGCTGAAATGCTGGAATTTGCCACCTGACTTCAGGACATGAATCTCAATATGCAGTTGGCCACCTGCGCCGAGAAGATTGACCTATCACTTTACGGCATAGAACATAATCACTGCATCGACCGAGAGCTGATATCCCGCCTTGCATCGGATGACACTGCACTTCAAATGTGGCTTTTCGGGGCCACAAAAGACAAGGGGCAACGCCAAGCCTGCGGTTGCATACTCAGTAAAGACATAGGTCAATATAACACATGCTCACATGGTTGCTTATATTGCTATGCGACAAATACACCTGCTACAGCGCAGTAACAGAGATAAAACAACTAATCTAAAATTATAGGAATAACACTTTCAGAATAGCCAGCCGATACTGCTATCATAGCAGATAATATCGGTAACTGCCGGTATTATCTGCTTTTTCCGCTATAAGTCAATCCGATATAGGACGTGGCGGCTTAAGGGAGAGTCGGCCTTCAGTTTCGGATGATCAAATTCGCCGACCTTTTGCATTCCTATTTTCTGCATTACTCGTTCTGACGGTTGATTTATCTCAGCGGTGAAAGACAATAATCTTCCTATCCCAAATGATTTTGCCAACCGTAAGACTTCGCCGGCTGCTTCAGTCGCATATCCCTGATTGTGATAATCAGCCGCCAATCTCCATCCAATCTCAATGCCGGGCGTGAAGTCGGCTTCAAAACCGATCTCGTGAAGTCCGACATAGCCAATGAAACGGGCGGTGGTTTTTAATTCCACAGCATAAAGCCCCCACCCTTTTACGAAAAATTCCTCCTGAATCCGATGGTACTATGTTTCGGAATCGGCATCAGCTAATAAAGATGGAAAGTATTTCATCACCTGCGGATCCTTATTCATGGCTATAAACTGAGGTAAATCTTCAGGCCTCCAAGAGCGTAATATCAGACGCTCCGTCTCTGCGTAAATTTTGGTATGGCTAATCATGCCGCAAAATTAATCATTTCCCGCCACTTCCACCAACTGCGTGAAGTGTCATCTTCACATTTCCCCCACCCACTTTACAAAAAAATTCATTAACTTTGCGACGCAAGGAAATTAAGATCTGTGAGGCACCTGCTATCGATGAAAATAGTATTAATCAGCTGGAACGTAGCCGGGCTCAAAGCCCGGGCGAACGACATCCGAAAGTTGATGCAGGAGCATCAGCCCGATATACTGTGTTTGCAAAAGACGAGGACTGTTGATGCTCCCAAATTCGACGGATATGCCGAATATTGCTGTTGCTCGGATCGTTGGAGCGGGGTGGCGACCTACGTTCGCCGGGGCCTGGAGTCAAATTTAGTAGAGGCCGACTCTCATCACATGATTCTTGGCTTCGATGAGTTTGTGCTTCTCAACGCTTATGCACCATATTCCAACCCTAATGTGACGGGATACCTCGAGCGGCGGCAGGAGTGGAACAAGTGGATTGTTGAGTTTGCCAAACTGCAGCCGAAGGCCGTGATCATCTGCGGAGATTTGAATATAGTTCATACCGAGTTGGATTCGTTCTATCCAACATGTGTGCGTAATACCGGATGCTATTATCAATGGGAACGGGATGATTTCAACCGACTTCTTGCCAAGGGGAATTTGGCAGACACTTTCCGCAAATTACATCCTGCAGAAAGGACATATACTTATTTCGACACAATGCACGGCACGGATTATCGCGCGACTAATCAAGGCGCCCGGCTGGATTATTTTCTTATCAGCGAATCTTTATTGCCTCGGGTGACTGCATCGGATATTCTTGCGCCTCTGTCGGCTCCAAGTAATCCTATAAAACTTGAAATACAACTCTATCATACAAAAAAAAGATGAAAGCACTGACATATAACGGCCGAGGACGGCTTGAACTTATTGATAAGGCGAAACCTGTGTTAGTCGACCCGAAAGATGCCGTGGTGAGGGTGACTCTGAGCAGTATCTGCACCAGCGATTTGCATATCAAGCATGGGAGTGTGCCAAGGGCTGTGCCGGGCGTGACTGTCGGGCATGAGATGGTAGGCGTAGTGGAGAGCGTCGGCGAAGCAATCGCGAAAGTTAAGCCGGGCGACCGCGTGGCGGTGAATGTTGAGACCTTCTGTGGCGAGTGTTTCTTCTGCCGTAATGGCTGGGTCAACAATTGCACTGACCCGAATGGCGGTTGGGCACTTGGCTGCCGTATCGACGGCGGCCAGACGGAATTTGTGCGTGTGCCGTTTGCCGACAATGGGTTGACCGTGATTCCGGATAGTGTCAGCGATGAGCAAGCCCTGTTTGTCGGAGATATTCTTGCCACCGGTTATTGGGCGGCCAAGATCTCGGAGATTGGCATGGAGGATACGGTTCTGATCATCGGGGCCGGGCCTACGGGGCTTTGCACATTGCAGTGCGTGCGGCTCTATTCTCCGAAGCGTATTATTGTCTGCGAGAAGGATGCCGCACGTCAGGAATTTGTCAGGACTCATTATCCTGAAGCAATCGTGGTTTCGCCGGAAGATTGCCTGGAGAAGACGATGCAACTATCGGAGCATGGCGGAGCCGACCGCGTGATCGAGGTTGCCGGAGCTGAAGATACTTTTCAGATGGCTTGGCAAGCGGGCCGGCCGAATGCTATCGTCACCATCGTAGCTCTCTACGACAAGGCGCAGGTGTTACCGTTGCCCGATATGTACGGCAAAAATCTGACTTTCAAGACCGGGGGCGTCGATGGTTGCGACTGCGAAGAAATACTGAGACTTATCTCGGAAGGCAAAATCGACACCACTCCGCTGATAACGCATACCTTACCCTTCTCACAGATTGAGGAGGCCTACGCGCTGTTTGAAAACCGCCGCGACAACGTCATAAAAGTAGCAATCAAAGATAATATGACTTCAATTCTTTGATAAACTCTTCTTCATTCACCGTCGCGCTGCATCGTCCATCGCTACTTATCAATAGCCCGACCAATGACGCCGGCAAGCCGCTCGCGGCCACAAAGTTATATATCCGTGGATAGCGCTCTAATACCTTTCGCCATTTTTCAGCATTGCGATACGATTTTGACAGAGCATCCACCCATATGCGTTCGTACGTCCAAAAATGCTGTGCTTTCGGATTTGAATCCGGGCAAATATCCTCACCTTTATAATATCGGCACCGCCTCACAAGCTCACTCTTTCGCCGCTCATAACGCAGCTGTCGATTTGTCAGCCCGGCAGACAAATAGAAATCCGCGTACCACCTTACGAAGCCGTCGCCTCCTTCGGCCGACCCCACCCAATGCGCATATCTGTTGAACAACAGCGCCTTGAGGCTTAATGGAGTGCCATCATCCTCATTCATAAAACCATCGAGCCCGAGACGATGCATATCTTCAATCTCCTCCGTACGATCCGTATCCGTATGATACACCCAATGACGCTCATAGCCCCATAACAAATCGTTCTTACCCTCCGGGCATGAATCTTCGCCATTGTACACACGACAGTCAAGCACCCTTTGTATCGTCCGTTCCTCAGCAGTCATACCGCAAATATAGCGATTATTTTTCATAGCAGCCACTATTCGGCTAAAAACAGCACGCTGCTCCCCATCCATGAGCGGAGGACCAGCGCGCCGCTCTACGGGCGTATATCCATCATACAGTATACAGCACAAATGCCCTTATCACTGCCCGAGGGCGGATATGGCCGATCAATTCTTCCCTAATGACTTGAACATCTTGGATATACAACGCTTCTTTTGTTCCATATTCGGATGCACGTACAGATTGAGAGTGGTAGAGATATCGGAGTGACCTAACAGTACGCTGACGGTCTTGTAGTCGCAATTGCTCTCTATGCATCGGGTGGCGAAGGAATGCCGCAGACCATGAAATTTTATAGGCGGGATGCCAAGCGAGTGCATCAGCCGCTTGTAGTAGCTCCGATAAGTGCGCGGCTCTATCGGCTTGCTATCATTGGACAGTACATAGAATGCCCTGTTGACCACTTTCATGAGTGGCTTGATGAGCGAAAGAGCCTCACTGCTGACAGGGATCTCGCGTATGGAATTTGGTGTTTTTGGGTCGTTGATCACGAGCCTGGTATGCTTCGTCTCTCCCTCGATGATGTAGATACGCTCTATTGTGCGTTTTACTTGCAAAGTACCGTCCTGCACATTGATGTCCTCCCAGCGCAGGGCACAGATTTCACCAATCCTGAGACCGGTAGTGAGACACAGGTAAATACCCAGCGCCCTGAAAGAGAAGTTGGCTTTGATGTAGTCCAGAATCCTCCTATGATTGGCCACTCATGATCATTTTCAGCACGATGAGGATATCCTTGACAGTTTTTACACTCAAGCCGGCGTTAAGCTTTTCAAGCACAAAAGATTGAACGGAAGTCTCACACAGTTCAGTCATGTCGCCGAAGTATGGCAACAGATGATTTTCAAGCGTCAGCATATAGGCTGCAAATGTTGAGAGCTTGACATACGGACGCTTTTCATCTTTCCAAGCCTCCGCGATTTCTCTGATAGTCAGATGTGTCATAATGTTAAAACAAAATTGGTAATTCTTATAATTAGAGAAATATAATGAGAACAACGGATAATATCACACAAACACCTTTCTCAAGTTCCACCTTTGCGCTTCCCAGGCTTCTCCGACGAGTGGGTAGAGATTAGATTAT
>CANSGE010000174.1 GCA_947646295.1 uncultured Bacteroidales bacterium | reverse complement strand
GCCCGAGGTAAATCCGTAATTATTCTCCAAAGCGACCGTAGCCACTCCGCGTGTGATCCACTGGTCGGCTTCGAGTAATGGTTCGGACACGCTCCCGGGGTACGACGAATTGAAGTGAGTCACATCGGCGTCGGCGTACACTTTCCAGCGTTCGCTCAGCCGGAAGTCGAGCCTGACGTATCCGCCGTATTGCTCGAATCCCATGTGAGGGCGGTGATTGTCGGTGCGGGCATATTGTGCGGCGACGGTGCTTGAAAAGCGTCCGCGGCGCAGCATGTTGGACGCCTCGGCCTGCACCGTGCCATATGAGCCTGCGCCGAGGTCGATGGAAGTCTTCACTCCATCAGCGTGCATACGGCGTGTCACGATATTTATCACGCCGCCCATGGCATTGCTGCCGTATATCACCGAGGCCGGTCCGCGGAGCACCTCCACGCGGTCAGTCATCATAGTCTGATAGCTGTCGGAGATGGAGTGGCCGTATACGCCATTATATTGCGGATGGCCGTCGATGAGCACCATGAGCTGTCCGGAGCCGGATGAGAGTCCGCGCATGCTGATTCCGCCGGCAGCTCCGCCCGATACACCGTACCCCATCACGCCACGGGAGGTGACGAAAAGTCCCGGCACTTGTTCGGCCAGGGTAGGGAGTACATTCTCGCGTTGCTGTTCGGTGAGCTTGCCGCGGCCCACGGTCGAGACAGTCATAGGTAGGTGACGGATGTCCGCATCACTGCGTACACCCGTCACGACAACTTCATTTAGCTTATTAGCCGGTAAACTGTCGGTCTGCGCCTGCACTGATAGGGCGCCGACAGTAAAAAGAAACAGTATTTTACAGCGAGTATTATTCTTTTTCATCAAGATTTACGATCACATATTCGGTAGTGCCAAGTCCGATTTCATTAGCGCGTTCGATGGTATGGAGACCGTGTCGGCTCGTGATGCGCTCGATCAGTGGTGCGTTGTCGTTGCCTTCGGTGGGTTGCATGTTGAAAATGATGTCCACGCATGCCTTGTCGAGAGCCACAGGATCGGTGGAGGCGAGTATGCCGTAGTCGGCCAGCTTGGCTTCGGCGGGATGCGCGTCGCAGTCGCAGTCGACAGACATGTTGTTCATCACGTTGATATATATGATGTTTTCGCCGAAATGATCGTGCACAGCTTGAGCGGCAGCCGCCATTGACTCAAGGAAGTCGTCCTGCGGGGCGATATTGTCCCAGATTTCCTCGGCTTTTTCGGTTTTGCCTGCGGAGTGGATGTATGCTTTGCCGTCGGCCGATGCGACACCGATGCTTGCATTTTTGAGCACGCCGCCGTAGCCGCCCATGGCATGACCCTTGAAGTGGGCGAGGTTCACCATATAGTCATAGTTTTTGAGATGGCTGCCCACGAGGTCGTACTTGATATGTTTGTCGTCCTTGACCGGGATGCGTATCTGGCCTTCCTCGTCCATGAGGTCGACAGGTGCGATCGAGTCGAACCCATGTTCATGTATGGTCTGCCAGTGAGCCTCGAAGGTGTTGCGCTTGCCTGCATAGGCAGTGTTGCATTCCACGATAGTGCCGTGCACGGTGTCGACGAGGGCGCGGATAAGGTCGGGACGCAGGTAATGTGGATTGCCTGACTCGCCGGTGCTGATCTTCACAGCTACGCGGTGCCCTTCTGCGCTGCGGCCGAGAGCATGGTACATCTTCACGAGTGCTTCGGGTGATATCTCGCGGGTCATGTATACGGTGGACTGTGCTGCGCAGCTCATGGCTGCAGCGGCGGCCAGGGCTGCAATAATGTATTTTTTCATAGGGAGGATAGTCGGTTTATTGATTTACTTTCTGATATTCTTCGTCGGAAACGGCTTCATGCCACTCAGTTGAGGCATCTTCGCCTGCTACTTCGAACGCAAGGTGGGCGAACCAGCTGTCGGCGGCTGCGCCATGCCAGTGTTTTACGTTGGCAGGGATATGGATCACGGTGCCTGGCAGGATTTCCTGAGCGGGTTTTCCCTCTTCCTGATACCAGCCGCGTCCGGCCACGCCGATGAGCATCTGGCCGCCACCCTTGCTTGCCTTGTGGATGTGCCAGTTGTTGCGGCAGCCGGGTTCGAAGGTCACATTGGCCACATTTACCTGTTCTGATGATATGGGGGCGAGATAGCTGTTGCCGATGAAGTATTGGGCAAAAGCGGAGTTCGGCTCACCGATGGGGAAAATCATGCTGCGCTGGAATTCAGCTTTTGCATCTTCTGCCGGGGTGTCGTCAGTCCAGATATCTTTGGCCAGGCGGAAGGCGGCCCATGCTTTAGGCCATCCGGCGTAGAATGCCGCGTGTGTGATGATTTCGGCGATTTCGCTGCGGTCAATGCCGTTTTTTCTGGCATTTTCGAGATGAGCCTTGAGAGACGAGTCGGTGATGCCCTGGCTGATGAGGGCCGTCACAGTCACTATGCTGCGGTCACGCAGGCTGAGGAGGTCATTGCGGCTCCATACCTCACCGAAAAGGATATCATCGTTGAGGTGGGCAAATTCAGGAGCGAAGTCGCCGAGATTGTCGCGCCCTGCTGTCTGTACTATTTTTTGCTGTGCCATACTGTAAATAGCAAATGTGCTTAATATTAATGTGTAGATTATGCGTTTCATACTTGAATGATTTGCAACTTTATCGACTGCAAATTTAATACGCATCTTTACAAATATTCTTACACACTTTGCTGATTTTTTTACCAAAATTACCTTTTTGAGGTCGCAATGGTGAAGCGCAGGCCGAAATTGAGGTTGAAAGTCCAGGGACGGTCTTTGTAGATGGTATTAAGTTCCGAGTGGTCGTCGAAGTAATGACTCACCCCCGGTTCAACGTAGAGGCCTATGGCCGGGGTGATATCCAATTGGGCGCCCATCGCTGCATTTACTGAAAATTGCCATGGTTTTTCTTCAAAGCTCTCTGAAATATGTTCGGCGCGTATGCCGAAGGGCTTATATTCGGCCGACATCTTACCGGAAATCATCTTTTCGGCGGCGCCGCCGGCACTGACATATATATTGAGTCGGCGCCATGAGCATATGAGGTATGATACATTGAGGGGCACGCCCATATAGTGCAATTGCTGTTGTCCCTGCATTTTGTACATGAATGATTGATGATCGATATCCGACTGAAGATAGCTGTACGTCACCCCCGTGCCAACCATCCATCTCGGAGCCGGCTGATATGAGAGCGAAAGGGCTGCCCGCACGGGCATTTTATGGTGGAAATCGGCCTTCCCCATCTCTGGCAGCTTTGCAGGAGCACGGCGCGAGCTCAATGCATCTTCGGTGGGGTTGGGCGACGCCAGACAGTTGCCATGAGAGCAATCGCTTATGGGGAATCTGTCGGATTGTGTGCCTGCATTGCCGCCGGCGCCTTTCATCCCGCTGGCATTTAAACCCACTACAAATTTGTGCTGTGTTTTTTTAGCCGGCAAGGGTGGCAACGCATGATATTCGTCGTGATACCGGTCATATGATGAAAGGGGCTTCTTAGGCTCGGGTGCTGTAAATATGGTATCGGGAGCCGTAGCTGTCGTGTCGCTGCATGCGATTGGCTGCACATCGGGCTGCGGCCCGGATATTGAATTTGCGGACGGCTGCGACAAAGTCCGTCTGCCTTGGGGCTTGGCTGTGACAGCATCGGCAATACGAAGCTCAGGACTCTCTCCGCTCACCGCAGCCACATCTGAGGTGAGGGGTGCATCGCTTGCCGGCTCTATCAATAGGAGGGGCGAAGCCGGAGTGAAAACTTTCCACAGTAATACTCCTGCCACTGCCGCGGCGGCCGCCAGGGCAGCCGCACGCCGCCAATTCGCCGGCACTACACGCCGGATATTTGCGGCAGCGTCGCGCTTGCCGGCCGATGACTTTTCGATGGCATCCCACAATCCGTCGGGGGCGTCCATTTCGTAGTCGGCCATGCGGTCACGTAATTTTTTCAGCCAATCATTTTTCATAAGCTATGGAGAGATTGTGTTTGTGTAATTTTTTTATTTTATCGGCGAGCAGAGCCTTTGCCCTATGAAACTGCGATGCCGAGGTGCTTTCCTTGATATTAAGCTGCTCAGCTATCTCGCGGTGACTTTTTTCCTCAAAAACATATAGGTTGAGGATGGTGCGATATCCTGGCGGAAGTTCGCGGATCAGCCGGTGAAGCTCCGAGAGCGGAATGCTGTCGATATCCGTTTCCTCCTGGGTGAGTATAGGCTCGTCGTCGCCGTCGGGCAGCGCCTCAAAGCGGCACTGCTTGCGCAAGAGGCCTACCGATTCGTTCACCACGATGCGGCACATCCAGGCCTTTAGCGAGCCTTCGCCACGGTATTCAAAATTGCCTATCGAAGAAAAAATCTTCAAAAAACTCTCCTGCAACACATCCCTCAGATCATTGTCGTCAGTCACATAGCGGGCAGCCACGGCTGTGAGATATCGCACATAGCAGCTGTAGAGATACTTTTTCGATGCAATATCTCCTCTCAGGATCGCGGCCGCGATATCCTGCTCGCTGCGTATCTGCTCTTTTTCTCTCAAAATCTGGTCTTTGTTGCAGTACAAAGATACGTAAACTTGACGAATATTCCCATGTAGGAAAGTAAAATCGCTGAGGCCATGCCTATGTGTGTGAAATCCCGGACGGCGCTGTAAGTTGATGAAGTCTATGACATTTCGGCCTTCGATTTCTGATATCGTCAACCATTAAATGCGCGACTTGCAAAAATCTTGCATCAGGATATCAAAAAAAGTGGAGGTAAACGCCCGGTACCGGGTGTTTACCTCCACTCAAGGAGTATGGGAGATGATTATTTGTTGGTGGGTTCGAGGAGCACGCGATGGATGTTCTTCTGATCGAGAACGCTCTTCCAGAAGTTCATCAGATCTTCGGCAGTGATAGCGCTGATAGTCTCGGGAGCTGCGAGGAATGTAGGCACGTTGTTGATGGATGTGGCTACGATTGCATCGGCCCAGTCAGAGTTTTCATCAAGCTGTTCGGTCGCTTCCTTCACCATGAATTCGCGTACGGGTGCGAGTTCGGCTTCGGTGATGTTTGTCGCGAGG
>CANSGE010000173.1 GCA_947646295.1 uncultured Bacteroidales bacterium | reverse complement strand
TGGAAGAGAGTGCCGTCATAGTAGCCTTCCTTGACGAGTTTCAAGAAATTGTCGCGGTGCTTGGGGGTATCGCCGTAGAGCAGCACGGTGAATGCGCCAAGAGTGGTGTTGACCTTTACGGTCACTGAATTTGTGTCGGTAGGGATAGTGTCGTTAGCCATAATTGAATCTGTTTGGGCTGTATTTTCGGCGTTTGCGTTGGCTTTGCTGCACGCGCTTGAAGCTCCCAGCAGCAGGATGGCAAGCAGCGGGAGCACACGCCGTAATATGTTGGTGGTCATAGTTTTTCGGGATTTGGGAAGAGGCGTTTGTAGATACGGCGGAAATTATCGTCGTGATGTATCAGCGTATCGGCATGCTGCTGATAGTCCGCGCCGTATATGCCCGAGAGGATGTCGGGCAGATATTTGTGCTCGCGGTCTTTGTCGATGGTGGCCGCCACCAGCTTATTGACGGCTGCCGCGTATTTTACAGCGTCGATGGCATGGAGGTAGCGGGCTGTCGAGGCTATAAACTGTCCTGAAAGGTCGACGCGTGTCAGATTTTCGAGAAGAAAATCCAAGTCGTTGTCGCAATCCTCGATATTATTTGCCAGAAACTCGTAAGTGGCGAGTCCGTCGGTATCGAGACGCAGATTTTTCTGTTCTTCTGGAGTCATATTATTTCATCTCATTGCCCAAGCGGCGCCGGGCGTATTCAACAATAGTATCAACAATCTGGTCGAGTGAGAGGCGTGAGGAGTCGAGCGTGAGATCGTAAGTGGCAGCTGCTCCCCAGGTGCGGTCGGTATAGAAATTGTAAAATTCGGCGCGCAGCTTGTTGGTCTTGCGTATGAGTGAGCGGGCGCCATCGCGGTCCTTGCAGTCGGCACGGCGCAGGATGCGGTCGATGCAGGCTTCCTCGGGCGCGTGCAGAAAGACGTTGATCACATTTGGGGTGTCGCGCAATACATAGTCGGCTGTACGGCCCACGAAGATGCACGGCCCCTGTGCGGCGGCATCACGGATGAAATCGGCCTGGGCGCGATATACGGCCTCACCGCTTACGTTATTGGGTCCGGCATACCATGCCAAGGCGTTGTATCCCATGCTCATAGGCACAAGTCCGGCCAGAAAACCGGGTGCGCGTTCATCGTTCTTTTCAAAGATTCCGCAGTCCATCCCGGCGCGTTTGGCGGCTTCGGCGAGCAATTCCTTATCATAGTATGTTGCTCCCAGGCGCTCTGCCAGGGCATGTCCTACGGCGCGGCCTCCGGCTCCGAAGGCTCGGCCGATGGTGATGACGTAGTTTTTGGGTAGATTCATACCACAAAGTAACAAAAAAACTTGCGAAATATCCAAACTCAACTGCATTTTTTTGGTCAAAGTATACCAAAACCATTTTTTTTGCCTCTCAAGGGCGCCTACCTTTGCCGCATATAAAGATACAAAACTCTATAAATACGATAATATCATGCGACAGACACTTGTAAAATTTCCCGCTATCGTGGCTGAGGCGCTTGCCAAGGCCGATGCCGCACTTGCCGGCGAAGTGTATCAGGCTATCATGGCATATGCCCTCAACGGAGTCGAGGCGGCCGACCTCTCGGCAGCCGCCTCGGCGATATATCATCTTGCTATTCAGTATGTCCGCCCGGGAGCCGACAAGCCTTCTCCCAAGTGCAAAGCCAGGCCAGCAGTCCGGCCGAAAGCCGCTCCAAAGCCGGTGGTACCCGCCGCTCCGGTGGAGAAGCCGCAGGAATCGCCAAAACCGGTGCCTCCAAAGCCGGCTCCGGTGCCTGTATTTGAAACTGAGGTGTTCTATTCGTCGCCGCGCGTGAAGCGGCTGCTCTGCCCGGAGGCAATGCCCGGGCTGATGGCTCCTACTGTCGGATGTAGGCCTTCTTCCCTGCGTGGATATACAGACCCGGCACTGTGGGACGGCCATTCAGACGTACGCCGGTCAAGGTCACCCATGTGTCGTCCTGAGCCATCGGGTCATCGCTGAGCACCGGGATGGCTGTAGTAGGGCCGCTGTACAGGTCGTCGGGGGTGCTTACTTCGGTCAAGGGGTGGAAATTGCTGGCGGCTGCCGTGTAGGGAATCGACAGAGGCACCGTAAGGGTGTTGTTGCCGGTATTCGATTCGGGGCGGTCTTTGCTGTCATTGACTTCCATCAGAAAGGAATTGGTGCCCGTCGATGCTGTCCAGATATCTGTGTCGGAGGCGCCTCCCTTGGCTTCGAAGTACTTTATGCTTTGCGCCGGAAAGGTGGCGTACGACTCATCCTTGTCGCACCAGTAATATCCGGGGGCGCCGGCGGCGTATTCCATGCCGTTGCGGCGAAAGGTGACGCCTAACTTTTCGGTGGTGCCGGAGTTTTCGGTACCTGTATTGGCTATCACGGCGGTGAAGAGTACAGGGTCGCCCACGTCAATTGATCCTTTTCCCGGCTCCGAATCGCGCCCTACGACTTTCCAAAGCAGATCGAGCACCTGGAAGTCGATGCCCGAAGTGGTGGTGAAGGTGTATGTGGCTTTGCCGACGTTGAATTTCTTGTAGATTATCGGAGATGCTGATGTCATGTCGCCGAGACGGTTGGAGGGGTCGAGGGTGGCGGCCACGGTGCGGCCGCCTTCGGTAGCGGTCCACTGGCCGGATAATATGGCGAATTGTCCGGCGGTAATCCCGGCTGTGTGGGAGAGGCTTACGGAAGAGCCGTCGTCGAATGTCAGCGCTGCGGCGAGCGGATAGTCGGGCGGCAGGTCGGCCGTGCCTGTATTGTCGATGCGGATGCTGAAAGTCACCCGGTCGCCGGCTGTGATCGGAGAGGCGTCGCGGGTGGCGCGCTCCCATGCCAGGCCGCTGAGCGTGAGAGTGCAGCCGGCTATCGGCTCGATGGGCTTGGCATCGAAGCCGGTAGTGGCGAGCGTGAAAGTGCCGTCGGAATATCCGGCGAGCGCACCGCCCGGCAGGTTGGTGATATTGGATGCACCGTCGATGTCGATGCCATTGATGGTCACCGAGCCGCGGGGATTCTCGAAATATACGGCATACGAAGCGTCGTCGCGCACGCCGTGGATATTGATATTGTCGATGGTCACGCCGTTGATTGAGTGCGAGTTGCCGGGGTTGGCGCCTATAAACACGGCATTGCCGCGTGAGTCAAAGATGTCGATATTGCGGAAACGTCCGTTGACGAGACTGTAATGGCTGGAGGCTTCGATGTGTAGCGCTCCCTCGTCGACGCCCCAGAAGTCGCCATGCACGCCAACTTCACCCTCGATGCAGGCGCAATGCACGATTGAGATATTTGCGAAGTCGATGCCCTCGGAGCCGAATGCCGGGCCGCTGAAGTCGCTCACGAGGCGTGCGCCGCTCTCGAGGCCGTCTTTGATGAGGATATTCTCGGCACGGTGGCCGCCACCGCCGAAGAAGCCGAGTGAGGATGCACGCCAGTTGTGTTCGGCGGTGCAGTGGCGGAAGGTATTGTTGGAGCAATAACTCTCGGCGCTCCATGAAGCCATGTCGTCATCGCCGTTGTTGCGGAAGCTCGACTGCTCCATCAGACAGTTGCTTGAGTTGCAGAAGTTTATGCCGTCGGCATAGTTGTTGCGGAAACGGCAGTGGCGGAAGGTAGCTCCGTTGGTACCGCTGAGCCAGCCGCCACATTCAAAATGCTCCACGAGCACATACTCTACCGTCGCGCCTGACATGTTGCCGTTGAAGCATTTGCCCGGCGAGCCGTAGCCGTTGGGGCCGTGGTCGGATGAGGAGTAGCGCTGATTCTGATACGACGTCAGCGACATATCGCGCACCGATGTGCCGAAGTCGTTGAATCCCGCGCCATTCTGTTCCCAGTGCAGTTCGGTGTAGAAGATGCCGCGCCCTTGCAGGTGCGCGGAGCCGAGCGAGAGCTTGCCCCATACGCCGGTGTATGCCTGATCGATATATATCGTGCGTCCTTGATTGTTGTTTATGAAGTTCTGAAGGTCAGGGTCGATCGTCTGGTTCCACCGCACCCAGCCGTCCTGATACTCTACTTTGCGGGCCTTTTCGATTTCCACGAAGTCGATGGTTACGGGCGTCGACGAGAGATTGCGCAGCGTGAATGTCTCTCCTTGCCTTATTTCGCGGGAGAGCAGCTTGTGCACCTCGTCGAAACGCATGCGCACGGATTCGTTTGCGTTGAATACGTGTATCGAATAGTATTCGGGCTTGTTGTGGCGGTTTCCTTTTATTTTTTCACAGAATTCCCATGAATGGTCAGTATTCAGCGAGAGCTCGCCGAGCAATTCATCGCCCGCGAACACACCGATGGCAGCCTGCGCGCCCCATGGCACGGAGAAGCGCAGCGTAAGGCCGTCGGCATTGCCCGAGCCGTTGAGCCAGCTCACGTATTGGCCGTTGCCGAGGGTGATTGCCTGCTGATTTGATGCCTCGCTCTGGAGGTCGGTCTGTATGTCGGATTGGGGGAGTAGTGTGCCGGTGTAGCCTGAGCAGAAATCAGGCTCGGCCTCATAGCGGGCGTAAGGTGCCTCCGTGTAGCCGCGGTCGGCACCCCAGCGTGTCATATCATAGTGCTGTGCCGATGCGGCCGATGACAGGGCCGCCAGGGTAAGGAGGGCGAGGGTTGTGCGATTCATATCGGTATTAAGGATTATATGGTTGAAGGATCAGGAGCTTGCGTTGGATTAGCTCTAAGCAAAGTTAGCTCAAATATATACGCCGGCGAACGATTTTACGCCAAATATAGTGCGTGAAACCCGATTTTTTGTATCAATACTTTGATAGATAAATTGATATGAAATGATGCCGCAGCAAAAAATATATGATAAATATGATGGCCCGCAGTGCAATTCAGCTCCTGATCCAAAGAAAATATCAAAGAAATTGGAGAATTTTTTCTTTATTAATTGGAAGAGCTGCAAAATTGTGCTAAATTTGCACAGATATTAACCCCGACTAATAACAAAACAATTTTCAAATAATTACTAAATCAATCATCCTTATGTGGTTAACAAGCTCATCTATAGGACGTAAGTTTGTGATGGCCCTTACGGGCATCTGCCTCGTCCTCTTTGTAACTTTTCACGTGTTGATGAATGCAGTA
>CANSGE010000172.1 GCA_947646295.1 uncultured Bacteroidales bacterium | reverse complement strand
AGCAGGCCGTCGTCGGTGCTGCATACACCACGTGACACAGAGCCATTCTCGGTCATCGTATTGCCTACGCGGAATCCCACCATCGAATAGTCGCCTTTGCCTGCACGCTCACGCATGAGGTCTTTGGCCATCACAGCAAATGCGTCACGACCGTAGAAATCGTCGGCGTTGATGACCGCAAAGGGCTCATTGATGGCCTCGGCGCCCATGAGCACGGCATGATTAGTGCCCCAGGGCTTTGTGCGGTCAGCCGGGCAAGTGAATCCTTCAGGGAGTTTGTCGATACCCTGGAATACTACATCGACAGGGATAAGGCCTTCGTACTTCGAAAGGATTTTCTCACGGAAATCCGATTCAAAATCCTTACGGATCACAAACACTACTTTGCCAAATCCGGCACGAATGGCATCAAATACAGAGTAGTCCATGATGGTCTCGCCATTGGGGCCTACACCATCAAGCTGCTTCAAGCCGCCGTAACGGCTTCCCATTCCGGCTGCGAGTATGAATAATGTTGGTTTCATGCGTTGATTATCTGATAGATTCTATAAAAACAATCTTTTACTGTATGCCACGGAGATGCTTTTCCCAAGCCCATGCCGAGCGCAAGGTATCGTCGATTGACCGCTCTGCCTTCCAGCCAAGCGTATTATTGGCCAAGGTGGTATCAGCCCACACTGCGGGGACATCGCCGGAACGACGGCCTACCATTTTGTAGGGTACGTCGACGCCGTTGACATCCATAAATCGGGTGATAAGCTCGAGCACTGAGAGCGGTGAGCCGGTGCCGACGTTGAAAATCTCGTATTTGCGCTCCATCTTGCCGGAAGTCATACGGCGCACAGCTGCGACATGAGCTTTGGCGAGATCGACCACGTCGATATAGTCGCGCAGACACGTTCCGTCGGGAGTGTCATAGTCACTGCCGAATACACTGAGACACTCGCGGATGCCTGCGGCGGTCTGAGTCACAAATGGCACGAGATTGTTGGGTACGCCGCGGGGAAGCTCGCCGATGAGTGCCGAGGGGTGCGCGCCGATAGGATTGAAATAGCGCAGCGCGATACCCCACATACCTTCGTAGGCACGGCAGCAGTCGCTCAGTATATCCTCGGCGATCTGCTTGGTATTGCCATAGGGCGAAGTGGCCGGCTGGCGAGGTGTCTGCTCGGTGACGGGAAGCACCTCGGCATTGCCATAGACAGTGGCCGACGATGAAAAGAGGATATTCGGACGACCGAATTCCTTCATCAGCTCCAGAATATTCATGTACGATACCAGATTGTTCTGATAGTACTTGAGCGGCTCAGTCATCGACTCGCCCACAGCCTTGTATGCTGCAAAATGGATTACGGTATTGAATTGGTATTTCTCAAAAACCTTGCGGAGGGCTTCTTTGTCGCAAGTATCGACTTCCATGAAGTCGATCTTACGGCCGAGGATCTTCTCGACTCCCTCGATAGCCGAAGGCTCTGAATTTGAAAAATTGTCGATGACGACCACATCAAATCCGGCCTCGACAAGAGCAACAGTGGTGTGGGAGCCGATATAGCCTGCCCCACCCGAAATTAATACAGTTTCTTTAGACATTTCTCTATTCTTTGTATATGCTGCAAAGTTACGATTTTTTTATCGAAGTGTGCGCATAAGCACCTCATAAATTGAGAATTTCGACCCCGAATGGCACCGGATATATCAAACTCTCGAGGGTGGAGGAGTCCAGCGAATACCACGCCCGGTCAATACCGTTCTTATCCTTGAAAGGTACGATATTGACGTTCATGGTGATCTGACGGTATCCATAGTCGACCCGGGCCAGAATCATGAGCGGACAATCGGCAATGGCGCGTCCTACCATATAGCCTTTGTATAGCTTCAGGTCTACGTTGCTCGGGACATCTTCGAGTCCTTCGCCGGTATAATCTTTCAGTTCTATAGGTACGACACGCATCTGATGCTCCTCCGAGCCTGTATAGAATATCGACAGGATATTATTGGTGCGATAATGTGAAAAAATACCGAAATATGGTTTCTGCATACAGATGAGCGGCGCTTTCTCGCGCATCACCATGTCAATATATATCACAGCATCGTTATCGGCGCGATAAGCTTCTATAACCTTATCATATTGTATACGTTCAAAACGTGCATGATGATCCACTGCCACAAGATGCACACACGTAAAGAGATATAGCAGTGTGGCGCTTACTGCAATAATCCGTGACTTTTTCAATGAGTATCCTCGCTCAAAAATCAAATACATGATGCCAAGGGCCGCGCATATGCATGCCCACCAGCCCACCCGCGGGCCAAATTCAGAGTACAGCATCAAAAATGCCGATACGACCGAACCAACCGTCAGGAAAAATAACAGTGGCGGGCAGCTCCTGCGGCGGATGCTGCGGATAATGGCCCAGACAGTCTGTACGGCCGGCAAGACGGCGAAAAGTGCAAGCATATTGGCCCTAAATCCAAAGGGGCGCCACAATGCTCCGCGATAGACTTGTCCTCCCGGCGAAAAATAGAGCCATGACAAGCCCAGACACAGGAATAGCAATATAAAAAATATCCGCTTGTTGCGATACGCCGGATAGAACACAAAAAGACCACCTAAACCTACAAATAAAGGGAAGGTACATGCCTCTTGCCACATCCCGGCAAACACGGCCAATACACACAAGGGCCAAAGCTTGCCTTTATGGTAGATCGCGCAATAAGCCAACACTAATGCAAACGCACTATCCCATAAATAGTTGAGCTGGAAATCAAATACATACATCTGATCCACCCAAGGGAGGGTCACTACTGCAAAAAAGCTCCATAGCGCGGCTGCCGCAAGAGAGTCCCGGCGGCCTATGAGCTTCAAACCGTACCAAAGCATGAGCCAGGAGGCCAGGGCTGAGCCGAGCACATGAAATATCTTTGGCACAAATTGCAGGAAAAGCATCGTCAGATTGGCCAGACGGCTGTTATCGTAGTGGCAACGCAACCAAAAATTATCCAAAATCTCGGATATCCTCACAGGCTCCCCATCGATGAGATTGTGGCGGAAGTTGTTCCGATAATTGATGTCGTCAGAAATCCATGGAAAATACCAGAATCCAATAGCAAGCAATACCACAATGAGCGCCAATACAAGTTTCACCTGCACTGAGCGTTTTGAAAAGATATGGAGCAACTTATGAGATGTCATCGCATGCACTTCATACAATCAAAAAAAAGAATCGGAGAACCTCCGAGGAAGATCTCCGACTTGCAGTACCCGGACCCGGGGTCGAACCGGGATGGATTGCTCCAACGGTGTTTGAGACCGTCGCGTCTACCGATTCCGCCATCCGGGCTTTTGCTCGGCAAAGGTAAGGCTTTTCGGCGGCTCTTGCAACATTTGGAGGCTTTTTTATCCGTTTTTTTGTTTATGGCAGCTTTTTTTGCTCATATCTTACGTAGTGAATCGCTATTTTTCCGTATTTTTGTGAAAATTTATACCGAATGAACGAATCTTCGCTTCGCCCGCTCATAGGGCTTTCTTTGGAACAATTGCGCGATGTAGCTGCAGAGGTCGGTCTGAAGCCTTTTGCAGCCAAGCAGATATGCGCATGGCTGTATCAGCGGCGCGTCACCGACATAGATGAGATGACGGATATCTCGAAGGCTGCCCGGCAGCGTCTCAAGGAAAAATACACCGTGGGGCGCGAGCGCCCGCTCGCCGAGGCAGTCAGCTCCGACGGGACAGTGAAGTATCTCTTCCGCGGCGCCGGCGACCGCCAGGTCGAAGCGGTGTTCATCCCCGACCGCGACCGCGCCACACTGTGCGTCTCATCACAGGCCGGATGCAAGATGAAGTGTTCATTCTGCATGACCGGCCGCCAAGGCTACCACGGTAATCTCACCACAGCACAGATCATCAATCAGGTGCTGGAGGCCGGAGGAGCCGACGTACTCACCAACATCGTATTCATGGGCATGGGCGAGCCTACGGACAATCTCGATGCCGTACTGGCTGCCATCGAAATACTCACCGCCCCCTGGGGGCTGGCCTGGAGCCCGAA
Source organism: uncultured Bacteroidales bacterium (assembly GCA_947646295.1). Classification (GTDB taxonomy): domain Bacteria; phylum Bacteroidota; class Bacteroidia; order Bacteroidales; family Muribaculaceae; genus CAG-873. The sequence goes on along the minus strand of CANSGE010000172.1, from coordinate 1,093 downwards.
ACGCATCACCGTATCGACCATCGGCAATATACCGGGCCTGAAAACGCTTCTTGACACCACAAAGGTACACATTGCCATAAGCGTGCATTCGCCCTACCCGGCCGAACGCGCGGGCATCATGCCGGTGGAGCGTGCCTGGGCAGTGCGCGATGTGATGGAGCTGCTGCGCCAATACGACTTTGCCCATCAGCGCCGCCTCTCTGTGGAGTATATCATGTGGCGGGGCTTCAACGACGATATGGCTCACGCCGATGCCCTGGCGCGCCTCATCAAAGGCACTTCGTCGAGAGTCAACCTGATACGCTTCCATGCCATCCCCGGAGCGGAAATGGCGCCGTCTGCAAAAGCCACGATGGAAGCTTTCCGCGACAGGCTCAACGATGCAGGCGTCACGGCCACCATCCGCGCATCCCGCGGCGAGGACATCGATGCCGCATGCGGCATGCTCGCCGGCAAACAATCTGAAAACACCATATAACGAACAACATACATATGCCACAAAAAATAAAAGTGGGAATCACCCACGGAGATATCAACGGCGTGGGATACGAAGTGATCCTCAAGACGCTTCAGGAACCACGTATGCTCGAATTGTGCACTCCGGTCATATACGGCTCGGCCAAAATAGCCGCCGCTTACCGTAAGGCTCTCCAGATACAGGACGTGCAACTGACCCAAGTGGAAAGCGCGGCCGATGCCCGTGAGGACGCAGCCAATATAGTGAACGTGATCGGCGAAGAAGTAAAATCCGAACCGGGGATGTCATCGGCCGAAGCCGGCAAAGCAGCTTTCATGGCTCTTGAGACAGCCGTGGCCGACCTGCAGCGCGGAGATATCGATGTGCTCGTGACCGCTCCCATCAACAAGGCCAATATCCAAAGCTCCACCTTTACCTTCCCCGGCCATACCGAATATCTCGAATCGGTATGCTCGCGCAATGGTGAAAAGGCGCTGATGATACTCTGCAACGACACAATGCGCGTGGCTCTGCTCACGACCCACATGCCGATATCCAAAGTACCGGAATGTGTCACCAAAGAGGCCATCCTCGAAAAGCTTCAGATATTCTCCCGCTCGCTCCACCGCGACTTCG
>CANSGE010000171.1 GCA_947646295.1 uncultured Bacteroidales bacterium | reverse complement strand
GGCTTATGGTCTTTCGGGATACGGTCGAGTCTCCGACTCGACTGAGGGGAGGGTGTCCGGGCGTGCCCCAGGTGTCTGCGACCCCTGGGGTTATGCTGATGGTCGCCTCTCAGTAATTTTCAATTTTCAGAGTTCAATTTTCAATGTGCGGTGGGTGTATGATGACCAGAAAACCATAAAACGATGAGGTGGTGGGGCGTCGGGGGGCACAACATCGGTCCTCCGAACCTCTGCGGGATGGGGATGTCTCTGGCCCCACCTGAAGGCGGGGTTTACCACAAGCTCGCGCCGTCCCGGCGCTCCGACGCAAATGTTATGACCGGAAAAGCCGGGAGAATTTTCAATTTTCAGTTTTCAATTTTCAATTGGCCTGTCGCTTCTATAAAGACCAGAAGTGAGGGATGGATGGAGCGCAAAGTTGTTAATTTTTATACCCTATAGGGTGCAAATTTGTTGTTATTTTAAAATATTATACCCTTTATGGTGTAATATGAATTATATTTATTATATTTGCACCCTAAAGGGTATATTATGACACGATTAGCTAAGTATATCAAGGAGATGCGTAAGGAATACGGTCTTACGCAAGTGGAACTGTCTCAGAAGTCCGGGGTGGGACTTCGATTTGTACGTGAACTTGAACAAGGAAAAACGACTCTGCGCCTTGATAAAGTAAATCAGGTGTTGGGTCTGTTTGGAGCGGAAATGATACCTGCCAGAAGTAGAGAATTATGAAAAAGGCCAAGGTATTTGTTGACAATAGATTAGCCGGAGTTCTTTCGGAAGGTGATATGGGTTATGAATTTGCCTATGATAGCGAATATTTGTCATCGGGAGTTGCCAAAGCTGTAAGCCTGACATTACCATTATCCGACAAAGCTTATGTAAGTAATGTATTATTTCCATTCTTTGACGGTCTGATTCCAGAGGGATGGCTCTTGGATATAGCTGAGCAGAGTTGGAAAATTTCTGCACGTGACAGGTTTTCGCTGCTGCTTGCCTGCTGCAAAGATTGTATCGGGAGTGTCAGTGTGGTACCATATGATATAGAGGAGGCCCGAGATGAATAAATGTCTTTTCTGCTATAAACCTTTGGACGCCGGAGAAGTGGACTATCACAAAGGCTGTGCACGCAAAATATTTGAATCTACTGTCGCCCCGGAGTTGCCATATACGCGCGGCAATATCAAGGAATTGGCGCGTGAGATCGTAAGTGCGAGCACAACAGTGACCGGGGTACAGGCAAAACTATCGCTTGACATAGCGCGCGGCGGGAAGAATGATGTACCGCGATTGACTATCGTGGGACTCTGGGGGCGTTTCATCTTGAAACCACAAACCGACAGATTCGCCTATCTTCCTGAGAATGAAGATTTGACCATGCACCTGGCCGAAGCTGCCGGAATAAAGACAGTGCCTCATTCGCTGATACGCTTTGCTGACGGTGAACTTTGCTACATCACGCGTCGTGTTGACCGTACCAAAAAGGGTGAAAAGATTGCCATGGAGGATATGTGCCAACTGTCTGAACGACTGACTGAGGATAAATATAAAGGTTCGTATGAAAGGATCGCGAAACTTATCAGGCAGTATTCATCGGCTCCCATACTTGATGTAATCAACTTCTGGGAAGTAGTGGTCTTTTCATGGCTTACCGGTAATGCGGATATGCACTTGAAAAATTTCTCACTTTATCAGCCGAAGGTGCATCATACGCTGACTCCGGCATATGATTTGCTTTCCACAACGATGGTAATGCCCGAAGATGATGAGGAGCTTGCTCTGACTCTAAACGGTAAGAAGAAAAAGATAAAGCGGGATGATTTTGAAAAGGCTATGCGTGGCAGTGGAATGGAGGATAAGTCGATAGCCAATCTATTCAACAAATTTGCGAAAGCACTCCCGAAATGGGACGAGTTGATAGGTGAGTCGTTTCTACCGGCCGAACAGCAAAGCGCTTATCGTGAATTGATTCTAAATATGGCCTCGCGGCTTGGAATCTAATTTTTCGATGGGCCGATGGGTGTATGATGACCAGAAAACGGGAGAATTTTCAATTTTCAGTTTTCAATTTTCAATTGGCTGTCCAGCGGTTCAATTAAGACCAGAAAACAGGAGTATTTTTAATTTTCAGAGTTCAGTTTTCAATTTAGGGGGGGCGGCTCTAGGAAGACCAGAAAACCATAAAACGATAAGGTGATGGGTTGGCAGGGGGCACAATATCGGTTCTCCGAACCTCCGGGTGATGGGGATGGCTCTGTGCCCCACCTGAAGGCGGGGTTTACCACAAGCTCGCGCCGTCCCGGCGCTCCGACGCAAATTTGGGGGATAAAAAAACCGGAAGTCTGTCGGGCTTCCGGTTTTTGGGGGCGGTGTTTTTTATTCCATGAACATCTTGACGGGGTTGAAGCGGCCGTCGAGGGCGTCGGGGACGAAGTCGACGGTCTCGTCTTGCTTGAAGTCACGGAATTGCGACTGGCTCCATATGAATGGTTTGAGATTGATGGAGGCAGTGCCGAATTTCATCCAGAATGATGTTTTTTGTCCGTTGATGCTCGGCTTGCGACTGAGGTTGGCGAGGACGTCTTTGATCATCTGTGTTGAGCATGCTTTGGCATCGACTGAGCCGTCGGGGCGTGTGCGGGGCAGCTCTGTGGTGCCGTAGCCGAGGTCCCAGCGGCCGTAGATTGATAGAGGCTCGCGGTCTTCGGTGTAGGTGACGAGTGCTTTGGCTGACTCGATATCCTGCACGGTGGGGAGACGTGCCCAGAGCTGGTTGCGCCGCATGGGCCGGAGGTTCATGCTCTCGAGTTCGTATCCTACCCACCATGATACGGGCTGGTTGACGCCGAATATGTGTGTAGGGCTGATGAGGTGGTGGTCGTAGTCGAGATGGTTGGGTTTGTAGCCGGTGGAGTCGGTCATCTTGATTTCCTTACCGTCGCATACGAAGAGCACGAATCGATTGTAACTCATGTCGATAAGGCCTATCTGGCCGGTGTTGGCGTCGACGATCTGATAGCCGTTGAGGTATGTGCCGGTGTTGTCGAGAGATACGTAGTCGTAAAAGTCTTGAATTGATGCGGCAAATTGTTCGGCGGCGGCTGATCGCCAAGCGAGCCATACGCCTTCGATGCGTGTCTTGTCGTAGAGGTCGACGTGTGTTGTCTCGTTGAATCCGATGCCTTTGCCGTTGAAACCGAAGTCGGTGTTTGATCCGAATTGTCCGGGGCAGTTGGCGTTCTGGGTTACGAAGTCGTCGCCGATGACGTATGTTACGGCGCAAGATTGAGCCCAGAAGCAGCACCACGAGTTGTGAGTCCAGTAAACGGTGCCGTCGGGCATCATTTTTGTGAATGCGGTGCAGTGGTCGGGTTTCTCGCTTTTGCCGTCTTTTTTCTTGGCGGTGCCGTAGCCCATTACGAGGCCGATTTCGTCGCCGACGGCGTCGAAGAGGTCATATTGTGCGTTGAGGAAATAGACGTCGAGGAAAGTGAGTGGAGTGTCGCCGGCTCCGAGAGTGAGGTCGGTCTGGTCGCGACGGTCGAGTGCGAGGTCGTCGTATGTGACGGCGGTGCGTGCGGGACGGTCGGTGGCGCCTTCATATATGCCGAACATGCGGAACATCAGTCGCATGATGCCTACGACGCGGGGATCGGTGTTACGCTCGAGTGCCCACTGATATGTGTAGTTGTAGTTGGAGATGAGCGTGCGGGCGCATGCGGTGAGGTACTCCGGTTTTACGTCGACGGATAGCGCATCCTGGGGAGTGGCTCCGATGAGGAAGTTTTTCCAGGAGTTGTTGCGCGTGGCGGTGAGGAGCGCGCGCCCCTGCACTTTGCCCTGGACGTATCCGGCATTGTATTCGTTCTGGAAGATGCTCACGTCGGGGTTCTGGGCGTAGAAGGCATAGTTCCAGCAATTGTCCACGCACTGAGAGTATCCTTTGGTGTATTGGTCGAGGACGTACTCTGTGGCGGGAGTATTTTTGAAGTTTGGGGTGTATTTTGCCATGATTTCGAGATTTTACTATTCCATAAACATTTTGACGCGGTTCCAGCGGCCGTCGATGGCATCGGGAATGCAGTCGACTTCCTCGGGCTCCTTGTAGGGGGCGAAGACGGAGTCGGACCATACGAAGGGCTTGCCGTCGATGTATGGTGAGCCGAATTTCATCCAGAAAGATGTCTTGGTGCCATTGATGCTGGGCCGCATGGTGAGGGATGCGAGCACGGCCTTGATCTCCTCGGTGCCGAATGTCTTGGCGTCGATCGAGCCGTGAGGCTGGTAGCGCAGGAATTCGGATGTGCCGTATCCGAGGTCCCAGCGGCCGGCGATGGAGATAGGTTCGTCGGAGGAGTTGAATGTCACCAATGCCTTTGCCGATTCGATATCGGAGACGTTGGGGATATTGCGATAGAGCTGGTAGCGGCGCTTCGGTGCTCCGTCGATGGTCTGGAGCTCGCGCCAGATGCGTTTGTAGCTCGGGTTGTTGCATCCGAGCACGTGATCGACGTCGACCATGTGGTGATCCCAGTCGAGGAAGTCGGGCACGTATCCGGTGGAATCGGTGACGGTGAGCTTCTGTCCGTCGCTCTTGAAGAGTGCGAATCGGGCATAGCTCATGTCGATCATGCCGAACTCTCCGCGGTAGGCGTCGACGAGCATGTAGGCGTTGAGGTATGTACCGGTATTGTCGAGTGAGACGTATGAATAGAAGTCGTCGATGGATGTTGCGAAATGCTCGGCGGCGGCGGCGCGCCACGTAAGCCATACGCCTATGGTCTTGGATTCGTTGTAGAAATATGTCTCAGTGGTCTCGTTGAAGCCGATGCCCTTGCCGTTGAATCCGAAGTCGGTGTTAGAGCCGAACTGTCCGGGGCAGAATGAATTCTGTGTGAGGAAGTCGTCGCCGATGACGTATGTCATGGCGCAGGTCTGAGCCATGAGGCAGCACCAGCTTGTGTGTGCCCAGAGGATCTCGCCGTCGGGGAGGCGCTTTACGAAGCCGGAGCAGCGGCCGGGCTTGAGGCGGAGGTCATGGCAGCCGTCTTTGAGGGTGTGCTCCTCGTCGTCTTTCTGGAGCTGGTTGAGCGCTACGCCGAGAGGTTTGGCGATGGCGTCCCAGAGGTCCATCTGAGCGTTGATGAAGTAGATAT
>CANSGE010000170.1 GCA_947646295.1 uncultured Bacteroidales bacterium | reverse complement strand
CTAAACTGAAAATTACCCCCCCCCGATTGTTAAATTGCGTTAAAGTTTGTATTATTTTGTCTCTTATTTATAGCAAAGCGATAAAATTGTGGCTCAATTGTCGATTTTAGAAAATTTGTACGTATCTTTGTGCAACTTCAACATCGATAATCAACGAAACAGATATGAGCAATAAATTCAGCAGAGTCCTTCTGAAACTGAGCGGCGAATCGCTCATGGGAGAGAAGGGCTATGGTATCGACGCGAGTCGCCTGGAAGCCTATGCGACTCAGATCAAGGAAATCGTGGCCAATGGCGTGCAAGTGGCGATAGTGATAGGCGGAGGTAATATCTTCCGCGGTATATCGGGCGCGGCTGCCGGCTACGACCGCGTGACAGGCGACCAGATGGGCATGCTCGCCACCGTAATCAATTCGCTCGCGCTGAGCAACGCACTCAATGCCGCCGGACAGCGCGCACGCGTGTACACTGCTCTCAATATGTATCCTATCGGCGATTATTACAGCTCGCGCCGCGCTATCGAGACCCTCGAGGCCGGAGAGGTGGCCATTATCGCAGGTGGTACGGGCAATCCATACTTCACCACCGATACAGGAGCAGCCCTGCGTGCTGTCGAAGTCAAGGCCGACGCCATGCTCAAGGGCACCCGCGTCGATGGCATCTACACAGCCGATCCTGAGAAGGACCCCACCGCCACAAAATTTGAGTCGATATCCTACAAGGAGGTGCTCGACCGCGGTCTGCGCGTGATGGATCTCACCGCCACCGCTCTGTGCATGGAAAACAATATGCCTATCGTGGTCTTCGACATGGACACTCCGGGCAATCTTGTGAAACTCCTTTCAGGCGAAAACCTTGGCACAGTCGTGCATAACTGATCTAAATAATCTCAAAACTACTATACTATGACCGAACCCAACACCTATCTCGCTCCGGCGGAAGAAAAGATGGAAATGGCTGTAGCCTTCCTCGACGAAACTCTCTCGCGCATCCGCGCCGGTAAAGCCAATCCCAAAATCCTCGACGGTGTACGCGTGGACTACTACGGCTCGCAGGCTCCCATCAGCAATGTGGCCAATATCTCCGTGCCCGATGCACGCACCATCGTGATCACACCTTGGGAAAAATCCATGTTCAAGGAAATCGAAAAGGCTATCATCAACTCCGAAGTGGGCATCACTCCTGAAAACAACGGCGAGGTAATACGCCTCTGCATCCCCCCGCTTACCGAAGACCGCCGCAAAGCGCTCGTAAAACAGTGCAAGGCTGAGGCCGAACAGGCAAAAGTATCGGTGCGCAACGCCCGCCGCGATGCCATCGAAGGCCTCAAGAAAGCCATCAAACAGGGTATGCCCGAAGATGTCGAAAAAGACTCAGAAGCTCGCGCCCAGAAGCTCCACGACAAGTATCTCAAGCAGATCGACGATCTTTTCGCAGCCAAGGAGAAGGAAATCCTCACCGTGTAACGACATCATTATATTACGTGTATATTAATGGAGCGTGTGATCCTGCGGGGTCGCGCGCTTTTTTGCGCCGTAAATACAATAAATGCCGCGTTTTCGAGTTATATAATGTGCAATGTTACACGCTATGACTAAATTACGATATATCCTCCTCTCCTTGCTATGTGCGGGCGCGGCTTTCTCGGCTATGGCCCAGGATAAAAATGAATTCAACCCCATCCAGACCGGTGTGACCTCGCTCGGTATCGCTCCCGATGCCCGCGGTGCATCGATGGGCGACTTGGGCGCGGCTACCGACCCTGACGCCAACTCGCAGTTCTGGAATCCCTCAAAATACGCCTTTGCTTACTCCAATGCGGCCGTATCGCTGAGCTATACCCCGTGGTTGCGCAAACTCGTCAATGACATCTTCCTGGCCAATCTCGCCGGCTATTGGAAACTCGGCTCAGGCGACAATCAGGCCCTGAGCGCCTCGCTGCGTTATTTCTCACTGGGCGAGGTGACCACAAGTGATATGAGCGGTGGCGCTACACAGTCGCTCAATCCGTATGAAATGGCATTTGACCTCGGCTACTCGCGCAAGCTGTCAGAAAAATTCTCGATGGGTGTGGTATTCCGCTACATCTATTCCGACCTCGGCTTCTCCGACTCCTACGCGGGCGATCAGAATACGGGTGCCTCGGCATTCTCGGCCGACATCTCCGGCTACTATACCACCTATCCGATCATCGGCCGCAATGAATGCCAGTGGTCATGGGGCTTCGATATTTCCAATATCGGTACGAAAGTAGCCTATAACGATGGTGAGAATCCTGCCTTTCTGCCTACCAATCTGCGTCTGGGTACATCATTCACCTTCCCGCTGGCCGATTATCACAATCTGAGTCTCAACCTTGACCTCAACAAACTGCTCGTGCCTGCACGTCCTCGCCAGGCCGACTATGATATCGACACCCCCGAGGGACAGGCCGAATATATCGATGCGCTGACCGATTGGGAAAACATGTCGTCGTTCACCGGTATTTTCAAATCATTTTCCGATGCTCCCGGTGGATTCAAGGAGGAGTTGCGCGAGATCACATGGAGTTTCGGTGCCGAATACTCGTACAACAATCAATTCTTTCTCCGTGCCGGTTATTTTTATGAAAACGAATACAAGGGCAATCGCCAGTATTTCGCCGCCGGTGCAGGTTTCTCGCTCAATGTAGTGCGTCTTGATGCATCGTATATGCTGGCCACGGCCCAGTCGTCGCCCCTCGACCAGACACTGCGCTTCACCCTCACCTTCGACATGGACGGTCTAAAAGACCTCCTCGGCCGCCGCTGAGACATCCCCCCGGATATATACAGTCTAACTTTCTATTTTGAAAAATTGTTGTATATTTGTACGCAACTATTTTAATTTCTGTATTATGGCTAAACCAATAAAAGAAACTCCTGAACTATTTGGAAAGGATGCGGAACGCTTTGAAAGGATGATCTCGCATCCCGAGCCTGTGTCTGAAGAGGAAAAAGAGCGTGCACGTAAAGCTTATGAGATGATGAAATCCATCAGTAATTTTCAATGGTAAGTCTTGATTATTTTGTTGACAAGTGAGAAAAAGATAAGCTTATAACGAAAAAAGCCGCCATCGGGCGGCTTTTTTCGTAGGTCGGAGAATCTTTATTTCATTACATCCCGGCCGATGTCGCGGCGGTAATTGATGCCGTCGAAGTGGATATCGGCAAGAGAGTCATAGGAATGCTTGAGAGCTTCGGCGAGGTCTATGCCATAAGATGTCACTGCCAGCACGCGTCCGCCTGCTGTGACGAGTCGTCCGTCGGAGTCGCGCTTTGTGCCTGCATGGAATACGATGCTGTCGGCGGGGGCGAGATTACCGGTGATTTCCTTACCTTTGGGGTACGCCCCGGGATAACCTCCGCTCACGGCTATTACTGTAGCTGCGGCGCGATCATCGGCTTCGGCGGGTATATCACCAAGGTCTCCGCGGGCACAGCCTTCGAGCAGGTCGACAAGGTCGGATTTGAGACGTGGCATTACGACTTCCGTCTCGGGATCGCCCATGCGCACGTTGTATTCGATTACTTTAGGCTGACCGTCGCAGTTGATGAGTCCGAGGAATATGAATCCGCGGTAAGTCAATTTTTCGTCGACAAGACCTTTGATGGTAGGCAGGATGATTTGTTCGGTGACTTTAGCCATGAAAGCATCATCGGCGAATGGTACAGGGCTGACGGCGCCCATGCCGCCGGTATTGGGTCCGGTATCGCCTTCGCCCACACGCTTATAGTCTTTGGCGACGGGGAGCACGCGGTAGCCACCGTTGCCATCGGTGAGTACGAATACCGAGCACTCTATGCCGCTGAGAAACTCTTCGATGACGACTTTGCGTGATGATTCGCCAAACTGCCCGGCCAGCATCTCGGCAAGTGCTTCCTTGGCCTCGTTGAGGGTAGGGATGATGAGCACGCCTTTTCCGGCGGCGAGGCCGTCGGCTTTAAGTACGTAGGGTGCCTGGAGGGTTTCAAGGAAGGCTTGGCCTTCGGAGAGTGTTTCGGCGGTGAAAGTAGCGTAAGCTGCGGTGGGAATGCCCTGGCGCTGCATGAAAGCCTTGGCGAAGTCTTTGCTGCCTTCGAGCGCGGCGGCTGCCTTTGAGGGGCCCACGACGAGCACGGGAGCTTGCTCAAAATAGTCGTAGATACCGGCCACGAGAGGGTCTTCGTTGCCTACGACAATCATATCGATGGCCTTTTTCGTCACAAAATCCTCGATAGCTTTGAAATCGAGGGGGCTGAGGCCAGGCAGTGATGTGCCATAGGCATCAGTGCCGCCGTTGCCGGGAGCGATCCAGAGAGCTTCACAACGGGGGCTTTCGGAGATTTTGCGGGCCAAAGCCGACTCACGGCCGCCGGACCCAAGGAGCAATATGCGCATTGAAATGTATGGTTTGGGGGGTTATTCTTTTGACTTTTTCTTCCAGCCGCGGGAGCGCATGATGGGGCCTTCCTGGGGCTTGAGCGTGGGCTTTTTGCCCTGGAGCATCTTCAGTGCATGGGGATTGCGGCGCAGAGCGAGCGGGTTTTCGCTCTCGGGAGCCGGAGCTTCGTCGGTGCGCTTGTCGAAGCGGCGCGATGTGCGGGGCCCGCGCTCCGACTTCTCGCGCCGGGGTGTCTCGCGGTCTTTACCGATGCGTCCGCCGCCTTTGACGTAGGATTTGCGGTCGCCGGCGAAGATGATGTATTCGCGGAGCGAACATTCGAGCGAGCCGTTGAGCACAGGTATTTTTTCGGATGGTGCGAGGCCGATGCGTGCGAAGTATTCGTCGCGGTAGCCGATGATCCATGCGTGATATCCTGTGAAGACGTGCTTGAGCTGCGAGCCGATGGTGGTGTAGAGGGCGTCCATATCAGGTGCGGAGATGCGTTCGCCATAGGGCGGGTTGGTCACGATCACGCCGGCCGGCTGCGGAGCTTCTGTCCATGCCGAGATGGCGCGGCGCTCCAGCTCGATGTATTTAGCTACGCCGGCACTTTTGATGTTCTCGCGGGCGATCTCGACGGCTTTCGGTGAGATATCGGCGCCGTAAATCTTGTATTTCGGAGTGCGTTCGCGCGAATCGTCATTGTAAATGGAGTCAAAAAGCTCGGCGTCGAAATCGGGCCAGCGCTCGAATGCGAACCCACGGCGATAGATGCCCGGAGCGATATTGGCGGCTATGATAGCGGCCTCGATGAGGAATGTGCCTGAGCCACACATCGGGTCAACCAGAGGGGAGT
>CANSGE010000169.1 GCA_947646295.1 uncultured Bacteroidales bacterium | reverse complement strand
AGGCATACTCCGCTACGGCGATACCGAGGCTTCCGAGATCATGACCCCGCGCATCGACCTCACCGATATCAATATCAACGCATCCTTTGCCGAAGTGATGGATGTGGTGGTCACCAGCGGCTTTTCGCGCATGCCGGTCTACGAGGGTACAGAAGATAATATCCGTGGCATACTCTATGCCCGCGATCTGCTCCCCTACGTCGGGCGTCCCGATGCCGATTTCGATTGGCGCACCCTGCTGCGCGAGCCTTATTTCGTGCCCGAGTCGCGCCGTATCGACGACCTTCTCGAAGACTTCCGCTCACGCAAGCAGCATCTGGCCATCGTGGTCGATGAGTACGGCGGCACCCAGGGCATTGTCACCATGGAGGACGTGCTCGAGGAAATCGTGGGCGATATCGAAGACGAATACGACACAGCCGAGCAGACGTTCAAGCGCTTGAAGGACAATACGTTCGTATTCGAGGGCAAGACCCTGCTCACCGACTTCTTCCGCATCACCGGACTCGATGAGCGCGAATATGAGCCTGTCACCGAGGATGCCGAGACACTCGCCGGCATGCTTCTGGCTATCAAGGGCGACTTTCCCAAGGACAAGGAACCCCTCGTATACGGCCGTTGCCGCTTCCTAATCCTCGACGTATCCGACCATCGCATCGCCAGCGTGCGCGTCAAGGTAATGCCCGAGATACAAGACGCATGATACGTCACCTGCTGATTGCTGCTTCAATTGCTGTCGGCTTGGGCGCCTGTACGCGTGGTGCCGACACTCCCGTGCCGCGGCGCACCGCCTACCCGCGCCCGCAGCTCATCGATACCCTTATGCGCGACGTCAGCTGCGCCGGTGTGACCATCCCCGTCAATGCCCGGGCAGCCATCGACTCGCCCCGTGCAGGCTGGCTCAACGTATCATATCCCATGTACGGCGCCACGATACACATTACCGTCTCGCGTGCCGAAGCAGCCGCCATCGACGAGGTGCGCCGCAACCGCATGGAGCGTCTCATGCTCAATTCCGGCGCCCTCCCCGGCCGCCAGCTCGAATGGACCAACGGCGCCGGCATGCAGGTGATGGCCGTGCGCACCCCCGGCGCCACCACCCCGCTGCAATTCCTCGCCACCGACGGCACATCGGCCGTGGTGAGCGCAGCCGTATTCTTCCCGGGCCTCCGCCCCGATGCGCCCTACGACTCCATTTCGCCGATTCTTGACATCATACAAGCCGATATCACGCGATGCTTGGACAATATGGAGATATCATCCTCGCGGTAGAGCCGCTGGCCGGCGCCGACGGCATCCCGCGCCGCCAAGCCGAGGCTGAGGCCGCACGCGCGCTCTTGCGGCGCCTCATCGCATGCCCCGGCGCTGAGATCACGCACCTGCCCGACGGCACACCCTGCTGCGATGCATATCGTGGCTCCCTGAGCATCAGTCATTCACGCCATTACGTTGCCGTGGCACTATGCCCCGGACGCCGCGTTGGCGTCGACATCGAAGAGCCGCGCCCCGGCCAGCTCCGCCGGGTCGCATCCCGCTTCATGCACCCCGATGAACTTGCCATTGACTCATCCGACGAGGCGCTCCTGCGTGCCTGGACCATCAAGGAAGCCATGTACAAGGCCTGCCCCGTGGCCGGATTGTCCGGTACCGAGTACCGCATCCCTCAGCCGGGAAAATCCCGCGCCCTCGTGCAAGGCCGTCCGCTCGAGGTCATCGCCACGATTTCGCGCCCCGGATACACACTTTCTTTAGTCGCGGAAATATAGGCTTTTTTAAAAAATTGTTAATGCACATTCAAAGGATGGTGCTGTGTTGTTATAATTGTAACAAAACATCATCATCCTATGAAAACTTATCCACTCATCATATTGATTGCCGCGCTATTGGCTCTGCCCGCTAAGGCCGGCGCACAGATCGCCGGGATACCCGACGACTCCATCCAGCCCGTTATTGTAGAAGACACCGTCGTATGTGCCGACACCATCATGGCGCCCCGGCTCCCCGACATCGAGACCCGCCACGAGTGGATCACTCCTTACGCGCTGCCATACACCCTCCACAGCACCGGTCAAAACTGGCACCGCATGTGGATCAACACCGCCGTGCTATCCGGAGCATTCGTCGGCACTCTCTTCGTGCTCGAGTGCCTCCCCGAGGACGCCACTTCCTGGAATCGCGCCTCAATACAGCAGACCCCGATGTTCAAGCGCTGGTTCCGCAACATATTCAAGCGCGGACCCGAGTGGGATCACGATAAGTTCATATTCAACTACGTGCTCCATCCCTATGCCGGCGCGGCCTACTTCATGAGCGCGCGCTCATGCGGATTCAGCTTCTGGGGCTCGCTCCTTTACTCGGCATGTATCTCCACCATCGGGTGGGAATTCGGCATCGAGGCTTTCATGGAGCGTCCCAGTTATCAGGATATAGTCGTCACCCCCGTGATAGGCAGTATCTTCGGCGAACTGATGTATCGCGGCAAGCGGGCCATAGTCGACCGCAACTACGAGCTGCTCGGCTCATGGTTCCTCGGCCACGCGGCATGTTTCCTGCTCGACCCCGTCAACGAAGTCATCGACCTTTTCCGCGGCAGTCCCACCCGCGACCTTGTGCGCAAACGCAAAATCGAATCCTCACTTTCCATATCGCCGCGCTCCTTCGCCCTCTCCATCACCTTCTGACGGTTTTCTGCCCGCAAATATTGCTCGGTTACTAAAAAAATTATTACCTTTGCGTATTAAAACGCAAAGTATTATGAACATTTCATATAAATGGCTCAAAGATTACGTGAATTTTGAGCTGACGCCCCAGCAACTCGCCGATGACCTCACTTCAATCGGCCTTGAGACAGGCACCATCGAATGTGTTGAGTCAATCCGCGGCGGTCTCCGCGGCATCGTTGTCGGAAAAGTGCTTACATGTGTCGAACACCCCGACAGCGACCACCTGCACATCACCACCGTTGACCTCGGCGACGGACAGCCCACACAGATCGTGTGCGGCGCGCCCAATGTGGCTGCCGGCCAGACCGTCGTCGTTGCTACCGTAGGCACCACGCTCTACGACGGCGACAAGGAGTTCAAAATCAAGAAATCAAAGATCCGTGGCGTTGAATCCTTCGGCATGATCTGTGCCGAGGACGAGATAGGGGTAGGCACATCGCACGATGGCATCATGACTCTCCCCGACGACGTCCCCGCCGGCACTCCCGCAGCCGAATACTTCAGCCTTTCCGACGATTACGTCCTCGAAGTCGACCTCACCCCCAACCGCATCGACGCAGCCTCCCACTTCGGCGTGGCCCGTGACCTGGCGGCTTACCTGCGCTGTCACTGCCCCGAGGCTGACACCCGCCTCTCGCTCCCCGAGGTCGCTCCCCTTCAGGGTGCCGCGCTTCCCGCCGTGAGCGTCACAGTCGACGCCGCCGACGGCTGCACACGCTACTGCGGCATCACCATCGACGGTGTCAAGGTGCAGGAAAGCCCCGACTGGCTCAAGCAGCGCCTCACCGCCGTAGGTCTCCATCCCATCAACAATATCGTAGATATCACCAACTACATACTCCTCGGCATCGGGCAGCCCCTCCACTGCTTCGACCGTGCGAAAATCAAGGGCGACACAATCCGCGTGCGCCGTGCCGTCCAGGGAGCCAAATTCACCACTCTCGACGAGGTTGAGCGCACACTCGACGCTGCCGACCTCATGATCTGCAACGCCGACGAGCCCATGTGCATCGCCGGTGTATTCGGCGGACTCGACTCCGGCGTCACAGCCGGCACCACCTCCGTATTCATCGAGAGCGCATGCTTCAACCCCACATCCGTGCGCCGCACCGCCCGCCGCCACGGACTCTCCACCGACGCCTCTTTCCGCTTCGAGCGTGGCGTCGACCCCAACGGCTGCCTCTATGCCCTCCGCCTCGCTGCCAAGCTCATCCTGGAGCTGGCCGGCGGTACGATTGCCGGCCCCGAGGTGGACATTTATCCGCAACCCGTCGAGCCATATCCCGTCGAGCTCAGCTACGACGCCATCACACGCCTCCTCGGCGAAGCCATACCCTCCGCCACCGTCGACAATATCCTCAGCTCGCTCCAGATCGAGGTCAAGAGCCGCTCCGAGGCCGATGGCGGCACCATGCAGCTCCTCGTGCCCACTTACCGTGTCGACGTCCGCCGTCCATGCGACGTCATCGAGGACATCCTCCGCATCTACGGATACAACAATATCACCATACCCTCGTCTCTCCACGCCACACTCTCCTACAAGTCGCCCGTCGATGCCGCCGATGACCTCCGTCAGGTCATCGCCGACTTCCTCGCCGGCGCCGGATGGCAGGAGATTCTCAACAACTCCCTCACCGCCAAGGCTTACTACGCACCCCTGGCCACCTATCCCGCCGACCGCTGCGTCGAGCTGCTCAATCCCCTCAGCCAGGACCTCAACGTGATGCGCCAGACTCTGCTCTTCGGCGGTCTCGAGTCGCTTGCCCACAACATCAACCGCAAGCTCCCCGATATGGGACTCTATGAGTTTGGCAATGTATACGCCCTGCGCCCCGAAGCCGCCATCACAGCTGAGCAGCCGCTCAAGCCCTTTGTCGAATCGGCGCGCCTCGCACTCTGGCTCACCGGCCTCAATCACTCCGCATCATGGCTCCGCCCCGCCGAAGAATCCACATTCTTCGATCTCAAGGCCATCTGCGCAGCCGTCCTCGCCCGCATCGGCCTCAGCCCCGACGAGACCACTGCCCGCACACTCGACCGCCCCGACATCTATGCATCGGCCCTCGCTGTCGAGACACGCAACGGCAAGCTCCTCGGCACCATGGGCATCCTCGGCCGCGACATCCTCTCCCGCGCAGGCATCAAGCAGCCCGTCTTCTATGCCGAATTTGACTGGAACGCCCTCGTCGACCTCGCCGCCAAGCACAAAGTCACATACAAGCCTCTGGCCAAATATCCCGCCGTCAAGCGCGACCTCTCACTGCTCCTCGACAAGGCCGTCACCATGGCCGACGTCGAACGCGTCGTGCGCGCTTCCGACCGCAAGCTCCTCCGCGACGTCGCTCTCTTCGACGTCTACGAAGGCAAAGGCCTCCCCGAAGGCAAGAAATCTTACGCCATCACAATGATCCTGCGCGACGACGAAAAAACTCTCCAGGACAAGGCTATAGATGCCGTGATGGGCAAGATCATCGCCAACCTCCAGAAACAGCTCGGCGCCGAACTCCGATAAATCACAAACAATAATATAT
>CANSGE010000168.1 GCA_947646295.1 uncultured Bacteroidales bacterium | reverse complement strand
GAGTCCATCGTGGCGAGCAGCTTGTGGTCGAGCTCGATAGCCTTGGAGTATTGCTCGGCGGCCACATAGTTGATGGCGCCCTGCACGTAGAAAGCATTGCGGAGCACATAATCATCAGCCGGGAGCTGGTCGATGAGTGCCGAGAGCTTGTCCATGTACTTGACCAGCAGCTCACCCTGGGCATTTCCGCTCATGTTGGTGCATACGGCATGGAGGAGCACCACCTGGTCATATATATCTTTGGGACGGTCCACCGTGTAGCTGTGCAGGAGACGGTGGAGGTGAGCCTTGCGCTCTTCATCGGACATGTCGCGGATTGTGGAATTCATGCACATGCGTATGAATGCTACCGTCGACGACTTATCGTGCGAGTCGGGGAAGGTGCGTGCCAACTCGAGCATGCGCTCGCGCACGGAATCGCCGCGGTTGAGATTGGTGATCTGGCGTATCATATCGAGCGCTGTGGCATCATCGTCGGCGCGGCGTGCCACTTCGTAGATCACTTTGGCGATGGAGTCACTCGTGGCGGGGCGCACGAGCAGGGAGATGTCATAGATATTCTCGAGCAGGAGTATGCTGTCTTTGGGCGATTTTGCTGTGGCGAGCTTCTCATGCAGGGTCTTATTTATGCTCTCGTATTTTTGCGCCTGGGCTGAGGCCGCGGCGGCGCAGAGGCTTTGCAGCAATAGCAGGGCGAGTATGGATATCCGCAAGAAATACTTCATTTTCAATAGAATTAAGATAGCGTGGTAACGCAACAGAGTGGTGACAAATGTACTACAAATTTGTTACCTTGCCAAAAAATCCTTCTATTAAATGGTATAGCCTTAGCGAAATTATGATTCGTTAACTTTTGCTTAGTGTCTTTAACGTCAAATTACTTTACCGTGATATCACCCGAGCCAACGATGTAAGTCAGCTCCGAATCGAGCAATTTCAGATCGTACTGCAGGGCGGTGCGTTTCACGTCGAATACCTGGTCGAGGGCCTCCGTGGCATCGAGATAGCTGTAGAGTTTGTCGGGCAGACGGTCGTAGAGGAATACCTGGGGCAGCGGAAGGCCGTTGCCGTTGACTTCGGTCCATTCATAGTTGCCGTTGAAGGTGAGGGTAGGGCCATTTTTGATGGTGACGACATAGGTGTCGGCCGTAGGCTTGACGTAGGCAGCGATGTTGGGGTCGGGCCAATATTCGGTGATGAATGTCACGATCGGGTCGGGGAGCTGATCGTAGTTTTCGTTGCTGTGGCAGGCGGCCATGAGCGTAAGCAGAAGTAGCGGGAGTATGTAGATGATGCGTTTCATGCAATTGAGAACAAGCGGGACAAAAAAATAGTTCGCGACCCGTCGGGGAGCCGCGAACTATGTATGTCCTTTAGAGTATCTCTTTTAGAGGTTGATGAGCGAGACGGAGCGTTCGATGAATGCGCTGAGGTCTTTGCCTCGGAGGAGGCCGTTGCCGAGCAGTGCGAGGTCGATGAGCTGTTTCACCACGGGCTGCTTTTCAGCATAGTCCTTGATGATAGCTTCCTGCTTGGATCGTGCTTCGGCTACGGCAGCCTGGAGCTCATCGAGCTGCTTCTGAGCCTCATCGGAGGGCTTGGCGTCTTTTGCTTCGGCGCGGATTGCCTCGATGCGGGCGTTGTCGTCGTCGACGGTCTTTTCGAGCGGGGTTATGCTATCGGCGAGGGCGCCGGCAGCGGCATCCTTGATCTTTTCGATGAGGGGATTGGAGGTGTTGACCACCAGAGTGTAGCTGTCGGGCATCTCGCCATAGAAATTCATGCCCGGCTGGAGGGCTGCCATGTCCTTCATGCGGCGCATATACTCGTTCTGGGTGATGACGATGGGCTGTGCCGTGGGCGACATGGCCTCGAAGCTAACCATGAACATGGCCTTGTCGATCTCAGGCGTCTGCGAATTGAAGAGAGTGGTGAGGATATTGCGCTGCGTGGGGGTGAGATCCACGGCGGGAGTATCGTCCTTCTTGATGAGATGTTCGACCACGTCCGAATCGACACGCACCAGACGCGTCTTGTCGAGTTTGTGCTCGAGCAGCCCCACAAAGTGAGAGTCGAGCTGTCCGTCCATGAGCAGCACGTTGTAACCCTTGTCGTTGGCGGCCTTGATGTAATTGTACTGGGCCACGGGGTCAGTGGCGTAGAGATATACGATAGTGCCGTCCTTGTCGGTCTGTGCCGGCTCCACGAGGGTCTTGTATTCGTCGAGAGTGAAGAATTTGTGCTCGGTATCCTCGAGGAGACAGAATTTCATGGCTGCGTCGCAGAATTTCTCGTCGGTGAGCATACCGTATTCGATGAAGATGCGTATATCGGGCCACTTTTCCTCGAAGGCCTTACGGTCTTCCTTGTAAAGTTCCTCGAGTCGCGAGGATACCTTCTTGGTGATATATGTGGAGATTTTCTTGACGGCTGTGTCGCTCTGGAGATATGAGCGCGAGACGTTGAGGGGGATATCGGGCGAGTCGATCACACCCTGCATGAGCATCATGAACTCAGGCACGACGCCTTCGACGCTGTCGGTCACGAATACCTGGTTGCAATAGAGCTGGATGCGGTTTTTCGATACCTCGAAGTTGTTCTTGATCTTGGGGAAGTACAAGATACCGGTGAGATTGAAGGGGTAGTCGACGTTGAGGTGTATCCAGAATAGAGGATCGTCCTGTCCGGGATACAATTCGTGATAGAATTTGCGGTAATCGTCGTCGGTGAGGTCGGCGGGACGCTTCATCCACTGCGGCTCGAGCGCATTGATTACGTTGTCGCGGTCGGTATCTACCATAGCGCCGTCCTTCCATTCCTTTTCCTTGCCGGAGATTACCGGTATGGGGAGGAAACGGCAGTATTTTTTGAGCAGGGTATCGATGCGTTGCTGTTCGAGGAACTCCTTGCTATCGTCGTCGATGTACAGGATGATGTCGGTGCCACGCTCGGTGCGGTCGCCCTTGGAGAGAGAATACTCAGGAGAGCCGTCGCACTCCCAGCGCACGGCTTCGGCGCCTTCCTTGTAGCTGAGCGAGTTGATGACCACCTTTTTCGATACCATGAAAGCCGAATAGAATCCGAGGCCGAAGTGTCCGATGATGCTATTGGCGTTGTCCTTGTATTTGGCCAGGAAATCTTCAGCGCCGGAGAATGCTATCTGATTGATGTACTTGTCGATATCCTCGGCATCCATGCCTATGCCGTGGTCGCTGACGGTGAGAGTGCCCGCTTCCTTGTCGAGGGTCACGGTCACGCGCAGGTCGCCGACTTCGCCCTTGAAATCACCGAAAGCGGCGAGTGTGCGCACTTTCTGCGAGGCGTCGACGGCGTTTGAAACAAGTTCACGGAGAAAGATCTCGTGGTCGCTGTAGAGAAACTTTTTGATGACGGGGAAGATATTCTCAGTAGTAACCCCTATTTTACCGGTTGACATTATATTTTAGATGTTTAGATTGTATCAATATTACGTTTGTATAACAAATTATCAAAAACAATGCCAAAGCCTGCGAGGTGACAAAATTGCACTTTTAGGCAAGATTAACACATGTAGTGAGCGCACGGACGGCTGATTTTGCTATATTTGCATCAACTAACATAAGAAAGTACCATAAGTCATTTTTGTAATATCTATTTGTTTTATGGTCGCATCTTTCCAAAAACCTACTTCGAAAAAAGATTGTTATATTCTATATTTAACATTTGAACGACATGAAACGCTGGACTATAGGTTTGATAATAGCCGTATCAGCCGTGGCGATATGCTCGCTGATAATATTATCGTATAGATTTGACTCGGAGATAGCGATGCGAGTCAATATTCCGGGCGGAGCTACCAACGAAACCGTGCGCGACTCACTGAGGCATTCGCTCGGCGAGAGCTATGGCGGCATGGTGTACAGATTGTGGAATCTGGCCGCGGGCAACGCCGCCAAGTCACACGGCTCCTATCTGATAGAGCCGGGCACAAGCGCACTTGAAGCCGCCCATCGCATAGGCGAGGGACACCAGACTCCCGTGAAAGTGACGCTCAACAATATGCGCACCATCGATGACCTTACCAAGAAACTCGGTGCCAAGATCGAAGCCACTCCGGCACAGATAAAAACGGCCATCAACAATATCCTCGGTGCCGACAGCACCTTTGCCAAAAAGGAGGAATTTGCAGCGGCTTTTTTCCCGGATACCTACGAATTTTACTGGACCGAAACGCCTGAGAGCGCCATCAGCCGTCTGATCAACGAGCGCAACAACTTCTGGACTCCCGAACGACTGAGCAAAGCCGACAAACTCGGCCTGACACCTATTCAGGTGGCTACAATCGCCTCCATCGTGGAGGAGGAGAGCAACAAGAAGGATGAGTATTCGAAAATAGCCCGATTGTACATGAACCGCCTCGACCAGGGCATGAAACTTCAGTCGGACCCGACGGTGAAATTTGCCACGGGCAACTTCGCCCTGCGCCGTATCACCGGCACGCACCTCAAGATCGACTCGCCATACAATACCTACCGCAATACCGGCTTGCCCCCGGGCCCGATACGTATCCCGCAGAAGACCACAATCGATGCGGTGCTCAATGCTCCCGAGCATGATTACATATATATGTGCGCCAAGGAGGACTTCTCGGGCCGGCACAATTTCGCAGTGGACTATGCCACACACAAGCGAAATGCGGCCCGTTATCAGGCTCAGCTCAATAAGCGCGGCATCCGATAGGAGTCAATAGCTATTCCAACGCCGGCAGGCGCGACACAGATCGCGGTGCCGGCGTTTGCTGTGCGTGGCCGAAGAGGCTTCGCCAGGGCGCATCGGCATCGGCGGCACGCTCGCGCCGGGCTGCATTGTCGCGCAGTCCGGTCAGCAAGCCGGAAATCGCGCGGGCCTTTTCGGGGTCCACACGCTCGCGTGCGTCGCTTGGAGCTTCGGCGACGGTGGGCGCGGGCGCCACGTCGGGCGTCTCTTGCGGCGGCGACGGTTTCTTACGCGCGCGGCTCGGCGATTCGCCCGCTTTGGCTATCAGGTGTCGGGCAAGAGTGAAAAGCGCGTCGGCCATTTGTGAAAGGCCTTGCGGCTCAACGCCTTCTATGGCATAGGCCATGATGGCTTGATATACTTCGCCGGCAAGTGCGGCGTCGACTTTGGCAAGAGCAGTAGCCAATACGGGAGGGAATTTTATCTTCATATCTATGCGTTGTTTTAATTTTATGCTGCAAAGATAATACATAAAATGTATAAATACAATAAATATTGAAAAATAATTTTGAAATATTTATTGATAAGTATTTTGTAATTTA
>CANSGE010000167.1 GCA_947646295.1 uncultured Bacteroidales bacterium | reverse complement strand
AGCCCGCCAAAGTGTTCATGCAGGATGTAAAATAAGAATTAATAGTAAACCATATATATTAACCTCCAAATTAAGCGAATATGCCCAGCGGAAAAAAACGTAAAGGCCACAAGATGGCTACACATAAGCGCAAAAAACGTCTTCGCAAGAACCGTCACAAGAAGAAGTAAGCACTAAGAGTGTCATACTCAGAGCTGCGACAGCTCATGCACAGACTTTTTTACAAAGGACAAACTTCGGACTCGGGCGGACGATCATCGTTCTTAAAGGTTCCCGGCCGTTTGTCCTTTGTGATTTTTAAACATTAATGTATTCCCCCCTTAACCACATGAAAAGCGAATTAATCGTCGATGTGCAGCCAAAGGAAGTGTCGATAGCCCTCCTCGAGGACGGCCGCCTGGTATCCTTGCAGAAGGAAGCCCGCGACATCGCCTATGCTGTGGGCGACATTTACCTGGCAAAGGTCAAGAAACTCATGCCGGGCCTCAATGCCGCCTTTGTAAATGTGGGTTACGAGAAGGATGCATTCCTCCATTATTTAGATCTTGGCTCTCACTTCGCCTCCTACGAGGCTTATGTGAAGCAACTGCTTGGAGATGACCGGCGCCGTGTGCCGGCTATCGAAAAGGCAAAACTCCTCCCGGATATCGACAAGGGCGGCGTGATCTCCGAAACACTCCAGCAAGGGCAGGAATTGCTCGTGCAGATCGTCAAGGAGCCTATTTCGTCAAAAGGCCCGCGCCTCACCACGGAAATTTCTTTCACAGGCCGCTATATGGTGCTCACGCCCTTCTGCGACAAAATCTCGATATCCCAGAAAATCAAATCCACTCAGGAAAAAATGCGCCTGCGCCAGCTCGTGGAGAGCATCAAGCCGCAAAATTTCGGAGTGATCGTGCGCACTTCTGCCGAAGGCAAAGGCGCCGCCGAGCTTATCAGCGAGCTCAAGACACTGGTCAATTGCTGGAATACCACTGTGGCCAAGGCGCAGAAAGCCACGGCTCCAGCCCTCATTTTCGAGGAAGAAAGCCGCATCGTGGGCGTGCTCCGCGACATTTTCAGCCCATCTTTCGAGAGCATTCAGGTCAATGACCCGGATATCCACGCTCAGATTGAGAAATATGTGAGCCTCATCGCACCCGAACGCAAGGAGATCGTGAAGCTCTACAAGAGCGATACCCCTATCTTCGATCATTTCGGTATCACGCGCCAGATAAAATCGGCTTTCGGAAAGACGGTATCATTCCGCTCCGGAGCATACATCATCATCGAAAGCACCGAGGCGCTCCATGTGATCGACGTCAATTCAGGCAACCGCTCCAAGGCTGCCAATGATCAGGAGAGCAATGCCCTGGAAGTAAATCTGCGGGCTGCCGACGAAATCGCCCGCCAGCTGCGTCTGCGCGATATGGGCGGCATCATCGTGGTGGATTTCATCGACATGAACAAGGGTGAGCACCGCCAGCAACTCTTTGAGCACATGCGCCAGATCATGGCCAATGACCGCGCACGGCACAATATCTTGCCTCTCAGTAAGTTCGGGCTTATGCAGATTACGCGTCAGCGTGTACGTCCGGCTTTGGTGATAGATACTGCCGAGAAGTGCCCCTCATGCTTCGGCAAAGGCGAGGTGCAGCCATCGCTGCTCTTCACCGACACACTCTACGACAAGCTTGAGTATCTGATCAATACGCTCGGAATGCGCGATTTCAAGATGTACATCCACCCCTTTGTGGACGCTTATATCAAACGCGGCATCTTCACCTCGCTCTACGGCAAATGGCGCCGCAAGCTTGGCAGGATATTCAAGATTTTCCCCGACGAATCGCTCGCTTATCTGCAATATCGCGTGATAGGAGCCGACGGAGCGGAAATAGACCTGCGCAACGAAAAAGACCACGAGGCCGCCTCGGTAGACAAAGTCAAGGACAAAGCCAGCAAGCGCGGCGGCATGGATGCCGAGTCACCTGCTCCCGCACCTGCACCTGCGATAGAGCCGGCAGATGTGCCTGCAGCAGCTGAAATGCCCGAAACCACCGATGCCGACGGTACTGAGGGTGCCGAGACCAAGCGTAAGCGCAAGCGCAAACGCCCCAAACGTCCGGCAGGCGAAAAGCCGTCGGTGCCCGATGAAATTTCGGCAATCGTAGATATTCCCGAGCCTGCGCCCGCTCCCGAGGCAACTCCGGAAGCAGCGGAGACCCCGACTGAAGCACCGGAGGCGCCCGCCGCCCCGGCTAAACCCAAGCGCGCCCGCAAGCCGCGCAAACCCAAAGCCGCCACAGAGACCGTGGCCGCTGAAACATCAGATGGAAATGCCACTGTTGAGCTGACAGCTCCGGTAGCCGCAATGCCTCTGGCGTTGCCGGAACATTCCACCGCCCAACCACCAAGATCAAATACAGACGAGGAATAGACATCCCGTATCCACAAAAAAAATATAGGCTGCCCCACATCCGGAGCAGCCTATACTTTTTCAGAGGCCAGAAGGTGAAATTATATTACAACACTTCGATATGTCCTTAGAGATACGAGACGCGGCCGGCCATGAGGATGGCGCCGGTAGTATTGTCGGTGAGGAGATACACGAAGGGACGGTCAAACGTGATCCGTGTGGGGGTGACACCGTCGGAGGTGATCAGACCGGAGGATGTCACTGAAGCTGCTTTGGCTCCGTTTTCGTCGATTTCGATGCAGTTTTTCTGATCACATACTATGCCAAAACTTCCTTCGATTCCCATTTTGGGCAAGCTGACCGCTCCAAAGTCGAATCCCATGAGATTGTACACTTGTGAGAGTGACAGCGCGTCGTCGATGCGGAAGCGCGGAAGCTGTACCTGTAATTTCAGGCCGCGAGACTTTTCATTGAGGCGGCTCCATGTCCCGGCGTCGAGCTTGCCGGAAAGGTCGGCTATCGGAGCTTCCTCGCGGGGCATGAGGAATGTCATGGATGTATTGCCCTTGAAAGGCAAGGTCACGCCGTGGATATTGCCGTCGGAGAGGTAATCGGTCACGAAAGTGCTCTGCATCATATCGACTTGAGTTTTAGAGCCGTCTTCGCAGGTGAAAGTGGCCGGTGCGGTGTCGTCGACCTTGAACTCATTTTTCCACTTGCCTTCAAAGTACATGGCGTTGATCCAGTACAATTCCGATAGCGCATCGCCCGGCGTGAGGAGGCGGCCGATGAGGTTGTTGGTCTGGCGCGCGATCCAGCTGTTGATGTCATTGGTCGCTTGGGCAGAGTTGGCGAGATCCATCGGCCGGAAGTCCACGAAGAGGCTTTCTTTCATCCCCTGGACGTAGTCGGGTGAGGGAGTGAATACATCTGAGTACCAGACCGAGTTGGAGAGCACGAAAGTGTCATCGGTGTGCGCGGCCATTGACATGTATTTGGCGCAGAGAGTATTGAGCGATGGCAGGTCGTCGGTGCCTATGAAGTTGCATATATCAGCAGTAGCGGCATCGTCGAGACTGTTGGCGAGCAGGGCTATGTTGACAGTCGCGCTCAGAGGCGAAATGGCAAAGTTGCCACCCTCAGGTGCATTATCGTAAATATCGCGGTACTTATCGGATATTGTATTGATCAGCCTGAAGTTGAAATCCACTACTTTTGGCTCGACCTCGATCTCGCTACGGCTGAGGGAGTAGCTTGCGAGCTGAGGGATGTTGTCGATGGCGGGAATCGATGCACGGGGTTCATCGTTGTCAGTAGAGCAGCTCACCATGCCGGCGGCCACGGCCATCAATGCGATGTAAATTTGTTTTTTCATAAGTGATTATATTTATATGTATGTTATTTTGCAACTCCATAGAATTGTAAACTGTAGTAATTCTCAGGTCGAGCACTCGGGCCATCGGCATACCACCCATCGGCGGATCCGCCATTGCCCCAATTATAGTGAACTGTATAGTATTTATTTTCTTCAACCTTTACAGTTTCAACGATCATTCCCCAACGTATGCGATTAGTACTTACTTTTTCATGGTAAAACTTATATCCGTCAGCGACCCATGCGTGCCCTACGCCTGGTTTTTGTCCATAGACTAAGAGTAAGCCTCCAGATTTTATTAAAGAATATCTAGTATCCATGGAATTAGGCATAGAAAATTTTGAAGAGCCAAAAATATTGGGCAGTGCCACTTTGGGAATATCACTGTTAACGCTTGTAGCTGAATCTTTATACTCTGCATTGCATAAGTACCCTACTTGGCGGACAATACGGCCAATGGTTTTATGAGCATTCAAGCTGGCAGAACAAACAGAGAGGTGAAGGCTAATGAAAAAATCACTAGGATTGTTTTTATATGAAACTAATTCATGGTAGTGTTTACGTAATTCTGCCCAATTGATGGTCTCAGAGGCTATGTCTTTGCCAGGAAAACCATAATAGAATTGTTTTGGATATTCAAAATAGGTCATCATTTGACTGATTGCGATGGGGACGCACCCAGCGATATGATTTTGACAATACATATTATAAGGCCAAGATTGATCCCAATGAACCTCTACGAGGGGATTTATTGTCTCGTCAGAAAGGATTTCGGTATCATTGCGCAGGAAGTCAGTTACAGTATCTCTATTGATTGGGGGAGGATTGATGATGGAAGAGTTCTGAGAGAGCCCTTCTAATGTTCCATCTAAGTACGTTTGAAATGCGTAATTAGCTAGAACTTCTGGTGAATCAAAGTTTCCTCCGTGTGTTGCCGCTAAAATAGGAGGCGTATTTGTTAGACCTGAAACTAAAATGAAGCCCTCGTTATCTTCAAGGTCGTATGCATAAATCAAGGGATATTCATTCTCTGACCGCCCCTTTGAGTGTGCTCTTAGTTTATAAGGAGCCTTTTCCTTTAAGGTGTGTGTACCACGGCTCTTACTGTCATAAAATAGGGACAGCGCTTCCGTTGCTATCTGTCGAGCACTGGATTCAGATCTAACATTTTCAGGCAAGGTTGTTAAATCTGAAGGCGGTATTTGGACAGAATCATCTTCTGCACACCCCAATAGGGTGATTGTAAATAAAAGTAAAATGAGAGATTTTTTCATTTTGTTAGGAATATTTGATTTATGCATGCAAATATATAATGAAAAAATAAAAAATGCAAATAATTGACAAAATAGTGTGTAGGCGTTATAAGGTAAGGTTATAAAGGGGGTAATCAATTGTTATTTACACAAATAACCTTTCATAAAAGTAAGAATCTGAGTTTTTAAAGCAACAATTTCTTATAAGTGAATATAAAGTAAAATCTATCTTGTTAAAAGTATGTAATCTTTTAGTTACTAATACTTTACGGACTTTAAGTAAATATGGAAATCT
>CANSGE010000166.1 GCA_947646295.1 uncultured Bacteroidales bacterium | reverse complement strand
GAAAGTCAGCGCGATTTCGATGGCATTGAGGTCCTCGCGCTGGATATTCTCGATGAGAGCCATCTCCGTCAGCTCCAGATCATTGGCTGTGCGTATATATGCCGGCACGGATGTGAGGCCGGCCTTGGCGGCAGCGCGGTAACGCCGTTCGCCGGCTATGATCTGATATGAGTCGGGCCCGGTCTTGCGCAGCGACAGCGGCTGGATGATGCCCAGTTCACGGATTGAAGTGGCAAGTTCGTCGAGCGCTTCTTCATCGAAAAAGCGGCGCGGCTGGTCGGGATTTACTGAAATTTGGCTGAGGAGTATGTCATTGATTGCCGATGAACCGGAGGCCGGCACGTCGTCCATGGATATGAGCGAATCAAGACCTCGGCCAAGAGCGTTGCGTTTGAGAGCCATAGACGTATGTTAACGATGTTTCTTGTGTTTAGCGATGATTTCTTTTGCGAGGAGGATATGACTGGTGGCGCCGCGCGAATCAGGGTCATAGAGTATCACGGGCAAGCCGTGGCTGGGGGCCTCGCTCAGGCGGATATTACGGGGTATCACCGTATTGAACACCATATCGGCGAAATGCCCTTTGAGCTCTTCGTAAATCTGATTGGCCAGACGCAGGCGCGCATCATACATCGTGAGCAGGAAGCCCTCGATTTCAAGCGATGGATTGAGGCGCGACTTGATGATACGCACTGTATTGAGCAGCTTGCTGATGCCTTCGAGGGCAAAATACTCGGCCTGCACGGGGATGATGACGGAGTCGGCAGCCGTAAGAGCGTTGACCGTGATAAGGCCCAGCGAGGGCGAACAGTCGATGAGTATGTAGTCGTATTTATCCTTGACGGGGGCGAGGAGATCGCGTAGCACGGATTCGCGCGACGGTTTATTGACAAGCTCGATCTCGGCACCGGCCAGATCAATGCGTGAGCCTATCAGCTCAAGACCGTCAATACATGTAGGCACCTGGGCGCCGTCGACGGGATAGCCGTCAACGAGACATTCGTAGATAGAAGATGTCATCGTGCGCGGATCGATACCGTAACCTGATGTGGCATTGGCCTGCGGATCGGCGTCGATGATGAGCACCCGCTTGCCCTCGGATGCGAGAGAGGCCGCGAGGTTGATAGTGGTGGTAGTCTTGCCGACACCACCTTTCTGATTGGCTATTGCGATAATTTTACCCATGTGCGGAACTTGCGTATAGGATGGAGTGAGGTTTTTACTTAAAGGATATCTGCAAAGTAAGCAAATTTTTTTGGATATTTCCGTATGATGTTCCACGAAAACGCACCAAAATGTAAATAATTTGTGAAACAACATCGAAAATCGCTCGATTATAGGATGTTTCGGCATTTTCGATAGCTGCTATCGAAACATTCATTCAAAATGTCTGATCGAAACGGCAGATAGTGCGTTACTTTGCAAAACAAAAAATCAATAACACTTTTTATCATGTCTACCCAATTGATTATCTGGTGCTCAGTGGCTGCCATAGTACTTGCGGCCATCGTGGCACGCGTCGCCGCCGCTGCCCGGCGCCACCACCGTCACATGCACATCATTGAAATAGGCCGCGAATGGGAAGAAATATACATCCCCGGCGATAAATTGATAAAAGATGACTTCGACTACGATGAATTCGACGGAGAGTAAGCAGCTACCGCCCTACCCCGCGCCCACAGCCCAAAGCATGTGCGCGTTTCTGGCTGAATATGCCACGCGGCTTTTCAGCAGCGGCGCCACATGCATTCGTCTCGAAAAAAATGTGACGCGTATCGCCGCCGCTTTCGGCATGGAGGCGGAGATGTCGATCCTGCCACGTCACATCAGCATCAGCGTGGTATGCCCCGGAAGCGGGCACAGCTTCACCTCGGTTTCGGCCATCAGGGAGTATCCCATAAGCTTCGCCGTAAATGCCGGGCTGAGCCGCCTCAGCTGGGATATCGCCGACAATCATCCCGATTTCAGTATCATCCAGCAGCGCTTCGCCGAAATCTGCAGCAGCCCTGCCGTGCCGAGGGGGGCGTTGCTATTGCTTGTCCCGCTGGCCAACGCCGCATTCTGCCGTCTTTTCGGAGGGGATGCGGTGGCTATGGCTGTAGTATTCGCGGCTACATACGCCGGATATCTCTTCAAGCAGCTTCTAGGCGAGCGTGGCATCGACTACAGGCTCACCGTGATAATCTGCGCCTTCATCTCGTCGGTACTGGCAGCCGCCGACGGCCTGTTCGGCCTCGGTACCACACCCCAGATAGCCGTGGGCACCGCCGTGCTGTATCTTGTGCCAGGCATTCCGTTTATCAATTCATTCTGCGACATGCTCGACCGCCATTACCTATGTGCATTCGGGCGTATGACCCACGCGCTCGTCATCACCGCCTGCCTTTCGCTGGGATTGTGCGGTGGCATGATGCTGATGGGGCTATCAATGTTCTGACCATGTTGACCGAAATACTCCAGGACGCTTTTTTTGCCGCGATAGCCGCCATCGGCTTTGCCGCGATCAGCAACCCGCCGCGGGCGGCCTACCTCTACTGCGCTCTCATCGCGGCGGCCGGCCACTCGCTGCGCTATGCCATGATGTCTGTACCCACGCACGGGCTCCACATCGTACCCGCCACACTGTTGGCCGCATTGCTCATCGGCTTCATGGCCGTATTGCTCTCGCCCCGCTGCCGCGTGCCGGCCGAGACATTTCTATATCCATCCCTGCTGCCCATGATACCCGGAATTTATGCCTACAAAGGCTTCGGCGGACTGGTCATGTGCATATATCGGGGCAGCGAATCCACATTCTCACATTATTTTTATATATTTGCATCCAATAGCCTCACATGTTTCTTTATTTTACTCGCCATGGCTATCGGAGCAACGATACCTATGTTCATGATGAAGAAAATCACTTTTACAGCTACCCGATAAATGGAATTACGCCAACTCAGATATTTCGTAAAGCTCGCCGAAACCCTCAACTTTTCCGAGGCGGCCAAAGCGCTTTTTGTGACCCAGAGCACATTGTCGCAACAGATCAAGCAGCTCGAACAAGACCTCGACGCGCAATTACTCATACGCACCAGCCACAGCGTGGCACTCACCGAGGCCGGAAAGGAGCTGCTCCCTTGCGCCATACGGTCGATAGCCGATGCCGACCTGTGCCGCCAGAGGGTCAACGATCTCAAGAACATGCTCTGCGGCACCTTGAATATCGGCGTCACTTATTCCTTCAGTCCTATCCTCACGGAGACTCTTGTCGATTTCATGAAACTCTATCCGGGCGTGAAACTGAATATCTTCTACCGGCCAATGGCCGAGCTGATGGAGATGCTCCTGCGCCGTGAAGTGGACTTTGCACTTGCCTTCAGGCCATCGCACCCTCAGCCGGGGATAGTGTCACATGTACTTTTCCAGAATTATCTGTCGGTAATAGTCGGGCCCGAGCATCCGCTCGCGTCCAGGGAAAAGGTCACGCTTGAAGAATTGTCGAAATATGACCTCGCGCTGCCCGCCCGCGGATTGCAGGCCCGCAACGCTCTCGACCGCATACTCGACCGATATCCTTCGCCCGATATACTGCGTGTGCGCGTGGAGCTGAACGAAGTGCATATCCTGCTCGAACTGATACGCCGCAAACACCTTGCCACGGTATTGGCTGAAGCCAGCATACACGACGAAGATGGCGTGAGGGCCGTGCCACTCGATATCCCCGACAATGACATGCAAGGCTGTGTGCATACCTTGCGCGACACCTATCACAAGCACTCCATGCAGCAATTCATAAAGCTCCTCAACGACTCGGCTGCGATCAAGCGCCGCATCAATTCATGGCTATGACACAAAAAATGCGCCCGGCGCAGTCTCGCCGGGCGCATTTATTGCGCACTATGTGTCAGAGGCTTTAAAGGATTACTTTAGTAGCTTTGTTACCTGTGCAGCGGATGTAGAGGCCGCTTGTGGGATTGTCAATCTTTACACCTTGGAGATTGTAATATACGGGAGCCTGGGCGTCCTCGGCTGTGATGTCAGAGATGCCGTCGGTCTTGGCTTCTCCGATTGAGATTGTATTGTCGACAGTATTGACGGAGATGTCATACTTGCCGGCTTTCTCGATAGACCACTGGAGGTCGCCTTCCTGGTTGAGGGCGATTTTGCCGGCGTCGTCAGCATCGCGGAAATACCAGTATTTGCCGTCCCATGTGCCGCCACCCTTGATGGTAGTGGCGATCTTGAAAGTGCCTTCGAGCATATCGATACCCTTGGCAGCATATACATAGGGTGTGGCCACTTCCTGATAGAGAGGTGTGCCGGCATCCACGCTCCAGCCGTTTTCGGTAGCCGAACCTACCATGAATATCGAGGCCATTGTGATTTCTGTAGCCTGGTATTCTGATTTTACGATAGTGGCTTCCATTGATTCTGTATCGACGGTGATATAGTAGTTGGCGTTTTCGGCCACGCTGATCTGGCCGTAGCCCTGGTCATCCTTGCCTTCGGCGAGAGCTACCTTGCCATCGGTGAGAGTGGCGTCGGGAGCCGATCCGATTTCTTCGTTGCCGAAATCGGTTGTGGTGAGGAATTTGAAAGTTGCACCGCTCTTCAGAAAGAGTGTACCTGCATAGAGTTTGGGATTTTCTGCGGTTGATACGAGTGCGGTGGCATCATCGAGGCTCCAGCCCGAGGGAGTTGCATCGCCTGCGATCCAAAGGTTGGCGGCCGATGCCGTGCATACTGATACTGCTGAGAGCGCGATTGCGCACACGGATTTTGTAAAATTTTTCATTATGATAAAAGTTAAAGGGGGTATACGATCGGTTTGAATGATATAGCGTAGCCGCCGCCGGGAGCAGCTTTCATCTTGAGCTTCGACTTGGCGCCCACTTTCTTGCGGGATATCACATAAGAAGTCTGATTTTCGAGATAGCTGGCATCGGGTGCATCGGCATATATCACGGCCTCATATTTCTTGTCGGGGTCGAGGAAGTCGAGATTGATTGTCGATTCATGTCCCTCCTCGCCGGCGGTGCAGCCCAGATACCAGTCGTCGGAGCCTTTGGCCTTGCGGGTCACCACGATATAGTGGCCGGGCTCGGCTTCGAGATAGCGGCTTTCGTCCCAATCCACAGCCACGTCCTTGATAAACTGGAATGCGTCCATATGCTCGGCATAGTGCTCGGGCAGGTCAGCGGCCATCTGCAGGGGGCTGTACATGGTCACGTACAGTGCGAGCTGGCGTGCGAGAGTACTGTTGAAGTGTCCTGAGCTGTTGGGATTTACCTTGCGCATGTCAAGCTGAAAAATGCCGGGGGTATAGTCCATGGGGCCACCTTGC